>JAGGXY010000061.1:0-3099 GCA_021162855.1 Methanobacteriota archaeon | reverse complement strand
GCTTAGAAGAATGCCGCCAGAACAGAAGGGGGCTTACTCCCCTCACCCACCGCTCTCACTATAAATATTTTCCCAGAGTACCTTGTAAACGTAAAAGTAACCGTTGGCGTAAACTCTCTTAAAATATTTAGAGTTGAATTTCTCAAGGGCTTTCTCGGACATAGGTCTAGCATTCTCCCATTGAACTCCTGCAACTCCTTTTATAGTATTTCTATCGAAGGCGATGTAATCTATTCTTTTGTATCCTGACGGTGTTTCAAAGAATTTCATTAGATCTACTGTCTCGTTTGGGTCTTCAGATAAAAGAATTACAGATCCTGCATCCCATGTGGCATTTATTCCACAAAATCCAAATATAAGATCGCTTATTCTGTGGTCTGCAGCTATTGTTATGTTTTTTGGTAGATTAACAGATATCCACATGATGCCAACGAACGTTTCTAGTGTTGATCCTTCTTCAAATCCTCCAAGGACATCCTGACTTGGGTAAGCTGTAGTAATTAGTGAGGTAGTAATTATTAATGTAGCTGTCACTGTAAGGATCACTTTCACGATATTTTCTTTTATCTTCGATATTTTGATGTATTTTGCAATTGTGCTAATACTATAGTTTACTCCTACACCGATTAATATTGAGGTAGGTGTCCATATGTACTGGGCATATCTGTATGAAATAAAAACAGTACTTTTTGTTATGATTCCATAAAAGGCAAAAGCCGCGATTGCAATAAGCCATGAAAGTACCTCAAGATATTTTCTTCTACTTTTAAGAATAAGCCATCCAGGATAGGCCAAAAACCCTATGGCGAGTGTTGGGGTTACGTAAAGGATTGTCTCTTTTGATATTTTAATGTTTGTTCCAGGAACAAAGAATTTTACAGAAATGAAAAATACTAGGGAGACAGTAATACTATAAATGGCAAGTACTTTCAGGATGTCAATGTTTCTAGGAGGGATTCTAAGAGGTTCCCTTAAAGGTTTCATTGGGAATGCAAGGACTATCATAATGAATGCTGCATATCCAATTATGCTTAACGTTATCATCTCGCTTTTTCTCAAACCTACGGCATCAATTATTATTTGTTCAAATTCAGGAACGTTAAGCCAATAGAAAACAAATGAAAAATACGAAGCTGTAAATACCATAAGATCTATGCGGAATTTCTCATCTTTTCCGTATAATCTATGCAATATTGTAAGAATTCCTGTGGATGCTATAAAAATAGAATGTGTAAGGTGATGTGTTATAGTCATTGGTAGAGAACTTAAAAACAGGAGCAAGGGAACTATTTTCTCGTTTTCATATGAGAGCAATATCAAAAAATAAGCCGTAATTAAAAGAAGATCTCCTATAGACCCTGGCATAGGATGAGAAACAGCAAAGACCCTTGGAAGTGCTATCGAGTATACCAAGGTAGCAAAGCAGGATGAGATGATGTCTTTTGTAAGGTGTCTTACTAGAATGTACATCAAGACGGAAGAAAGAGCCACAAGAGCTGGTGTGAAGTATTTTATGACATCTAAGCAGTCGATTCCCAGCTGCACTAACGGTGAGAGTGTAGAAAAGAAACCATACATATAATGATAAACAAGAGCCCATCCATAGAACTCCTTTGGCATACAGTGATTCTCTGATAGGTACTTAAGTATCCAATAATATTCTCCAGTATCCGATCCCCATATGTAGTATTTTGTGTAAGGATATACAAGAGTGAGATAAGAAATAGCGTAAAGTAAAATAACAACGGATATTTCAATGAGTTTTCTGTTAGATATCATTGAGGAAATTCTTAAAATAAAACGATCCTCTGAGGACATGGAATATCCTCTCTCAATTAGATTTGCTTCTTCTGACTTTATTTATTATGAATAAACTCTATTTAATAAGTAATTCAAGTTCTGAGAGTTTGTAAATCTTTAGCATGATTGATATTACTCTTAGTTATATCGGCATGTGAATAAGTTAAATGCTATTCAATGACAATATATAAAAAGATATATTGCCACTTGTTATACAATGGATTAACACACATAAAGGAAAGGAGGTGCATGGACTATGATAATCGAGGGAAGAAAAAAGATCGTCAAGAGTGATAAGAGCCCACTTGAAATAACATACAGGCTTGACAGAGACGTGGAGCTTCTTAAACGACATTTAGTTATATTAAAAACAATATTGGAAAATGAGCCCATTGGAATAATTAGAATATCAGAGATAACAGGATACCCACAGCATAAAGTAAGATATTCGCTTAGGGTTCTTGAGCAAGCAGGACTCATAGAACCCACACCACAAGGTGCTATAACAACGGGCAAAGTAGAGGAGACGATAAGTGAAATAAAAAATGCATTGATAAAGATGGTAGAGACATGTAATGATCTCATAAAATTCCTTGAAAAGTGATCGTAGTGGCAGTTCTCAAAATATGCTTCTACTAAAATATTTAAAAAAATATTACTCGCATTTATATTTATTTTTGATGCACTATGGGAAGGCTATACAAGGTCCCTGAAGTCGCGAGAATACTAAACCCCATCGCATCACCATCCTTCGGTGAATATGTGATAAGAAGATAAAAGCAATCAGGATGGGGAAGCTCTGGATGGTTCCCGAAGAGGAAAGGCAGGAGGAGTGAAATGACAAAGCTCACGAGGACAGTCATCCTCGAAAGCTACCCACTCACGGGGAGAAAATTCAGGGCGATAGCCAAGCTCTTCAACGATTACAGGGGGATCCTGGAAGAACTTGTCCTCATTGCCCTGGAAAACGAGATAGAGAGCCGTATAAAATTGAGAAAACTCGTTTACGAGGACGTGAAGGAGAGATACGAGGGCCTTCCAACGCACTACATTTACACCGCGTGCCAAGACGCGATAACGAGGATAAAGAGCTTCCTGAGGCTCAAGGAGGGAAGGGACGGGCAGAAAACACTTTTCATAAGGGTCTCGACAAGGCACGGAAGGATAACAATCCCCCTAAAGCCTCACAAGCTGTTCTTCAAGTATTTGAGCGATGGATGGAAAATAAGAGCAAACGTGGGACTCCGCATTGATTATGAAAGGAGAGTCGTCCACGCTATTTTTACCTTCCAGAAGGAG
>JAGGXY010000087.1:0-5596 GCA_021162855.1 Methanobacteriota archaeon | reverse complement strand
TTGCTAAAGTTTCGTAGTTGCTCAAATATAGGACGCGAGCAACCACGGGCTACCTTGTGCATGCCCGATGAGGAGCGAGGCCGAGGACATGCACAAACCTCCCCGCAAAGAATCCTCGCACTTCAGTGCGGGGAGGATATCAATATCGATAGAATATATTAACCTAACAACCCTTCGGTGATAGGATATGCCAGAAAAGCTGAACCCCTTTGAGATAGCTGCTAAACAGGTTAGAGACGCTGCAGAGAAACTAGGGCTTAGGGAGGACGTTATTGAAGCCCTTATACAGCCAGAGAGAGCTCTCGAAGTGAACATACTTGTGAAGATGGATAACGGCGAGATACGCGTTTTCAAGGGATTTAGAGTACAGCACAACACAGCAAGAGGTCCCGCGAAGGGTGGTATAAGGTTCCACCCCAATGTCACCTTCGACGAAGTAAAGGCCCTAGCACTATGGATGACCTACAAATGTGCAACTGCAGGCATACCATACGGTGGAGGTAAGGGTGGAGTCATAGTAGACCCTAAGCAACTTAGTGAGAGTGAGCTAGAGAGGCTCTCAAGAAGTTACATAAGAGCAATTTCACCTATCATTGGTCCTGATAAGGACATACCAGCACCAGACGTGAACACGAACCCACAGATAATGGCATGGATGTTCGATGAGTACTCAAAGCTTGTTGGATACAACGCATTTGGTGTCATTACAGCAAAGCCACTTGAGATTGGAGGATCCGAAGGACGCGTTGAAGCCACTGGTCGTGGAGTCTTTTATGTAACACGTGAAGCAATGAAAGTCCTCGGTATCGATCCTAAGAACGCAACTGCAGCTATTCAGGGATTTGGCAACGTTGGTCAGTATTCTGCAAAGTTCCTAGCAGAGGAGCTAGGTGTAAAAATCATCGCAGTAAGTGACTCAAAAGGTACTATATATAACCCAGATGGATTTGACATCGAGGATCTCATCAAGTGGAAACTCGAGAACAAGACCGTAGTTACCTATCCTAAGGCACAGGAGAAGTCTGACGATCCTAAGCAGACACTCTACTATGACGTGGACATACTCATACCAGCTGCACTAGAAAATCAGATCACAAAGGACAACGTTGATAAGATCTCCGATAAGGTGAAAATAGTATCAGAGGCTGCTAATGGACCCACGACACCAGAAGCAGACGTAGCACTACACGAGCGTGGAGTGCTCGTAATTCCAGACATCCTAGCAAATGCTGGTGGAGTTACGGTTTCATACTTCGAGTGGGTGCAGAACAGGATGGGATACTACTGGACACTAGAGGAAGTACGCGAGAAGCTTGACAGGATACTGACAAAGGCGTTCCACGAGATCTACGAGCTACGCAACGAGAAGAAAGTTATGATGAGGGAAGCGACCTACATGAGAGCTATCCAGAGAGTATACAACGCCATGAAGCTACGTGGATGGATCTGATAATCCCTCTCCCTTTTTACTTTAATTTTTAATTGTTAATCTTCTTAACTCTTCGATGCTTTATATTTCAATTTGTGCCCAGGATCTCGTTTTGAACTTCAAATAGAAGGATATTGCCGATGTGAACGTCTCCAAGGACATTGCTATCCAAGCGCCTATTACTCCTGTTCCCATAACGTAACACATTATGTACGTGGGAATTAACCTAAATAACGCCTTGTTAAGTCCAGTTATATACACTGGGGATATCGTATCACCAGCCCCTCTTAGAGCTCCAGCGTAGACAAATATCACAGCCAGTGGAGCTTCGGAGATTCCAACTATGCGCAGATACCACGAGGCAAGCTCTATAACCTCGTTTGCGTGAGGATCAAATGGATTAACAAAGGGATATGCAAGATACTTAGGGAATGCTATCATTATAAGTCCCATAATTCCCATGAATAGAATTCCCATTTTTGCACTTTCATGGGCAGCCTTTTCAGCACTTTCAATGTCTTTTCTACCGAGGTTTTGGCCAACAAGGGTTGTCGCTGCTACGGAAAATCCAAGGCCAGGCATATATGATATGCTCTCGATGCGAACTCCAATATAATGAGCTGCATATTGTATTTCTCCGAGATGCGCGACCATAGAGTTATATACGATCATTAAACCATTATTCACGAATCTTTCTATCATTGCGGGTATACCAACTTTCAGAATTCTCTTTTGAATAGTATAGTCTAGCCTTGGAATCATTTTTCCTCCGATGATGAGCTTTCCAGAATCATAGAGGATTAACCCAACCACAAAAGCAAGCAACATTGAGAATGTGGTTGCAATAGCAGCCCCTAAGACATCCAGTTTGGGGAAACCAAATTTTCCAAATATAAGTGAATAATCTAAAAATATATTCAATCCATTGCTCATTATTGTTAGGTACATCGGTGTCTTTGTGTCTCCTGCTCCTCTAAGACCTCCATATAAAGCCATGCTTGCCATAAGTGCAGGATAAGAAGATGTATAGACAACGAAGTACCTTACAGCATCTTTATGCGTGAGCTCTGTAGTTCCCAACAATCTGAGGAACGGATCATGAACCATAAAAAGTATAGAAAACAATATTAGACCCGTAATGAAACCCATGTACACTCCTTGATCACACACCTTCTTGGCCATCTCGAGTTCTCCTCTGCCAATATGGCGTGCTACTATAGCAGTGGTTCCTACAGTAATTCCCATAGCGAAGGGGAATTCTATCCATGTTGCCATGCTTGCTACTCCAACAGCAGAGAGCTTTATAGTGCTAAGGTGCCCTATCATCATTGTATCAACAAGGGTAAGTATAGTCGATGATATGTTGGCTATCATCGCAGGTATTGCGAGATCTAGAATCTTTCTCCTGAGAGTACTTCTGTCCTCGCTGGAAACTTTAAAAGAAATGGACATGAGGTATTCTAAAAAGAACAACTTCATAAAAGTTTTTCTAAATTTTACGATACCTTTTTCTGTTCTGTCTGTTTATAATATTTTTATAAGTTACAATATACACTTTTAATAATAGAATGTTGTTATTATGTATCGTGGTGTGATTTTATGGAGAAGAGAAGGGTTAAAGTCCTTAAAGTTGTGAATATGGAACGCTGTATAGGCTGTGAAATGTGCGTTATGGCTTGTTCCAACATAAGAGTTGGAATGCTAACCCCAGAAGTCTCTGCCGTTAGGGTTAAGAGTACTGGAGGTCTTGAAGGAGCTACGTTTTCAGTTGTAGTCTGCAGGAGTTGTCCTGACCCTCCATGTGCTAAGGTATGTCCCACTGATGCTCTAACGCCTGCAGAACCTAGGGGGATACTCTACGATGAGAAAAAGTGCATTGGATGTGGTAACTGCGTTTCAGCATGTCCTTATAAAGCAATATACATATCACCTCTCACTGAGAAGGCAGTCGTTTGTATCCAATGTGGCATATGTACGAACTTCTGCCCTCATAACATATTGCAGATGGTACCAGTGGAGTGAGGTGATCAGCGATGTCAGAGCTCATGCTTTCCAAGATCCTTTATATAGACCTCTCAGAGAAGAGATACTGGGTTGAAGAGAGACCGGAGCTCTTTGAGAAATACATTGGAGGCATAGGGGTAGCAATAAAACTATTGCATGAAGAGGCTCCTAAAGGCGTCGATCCATTCTCTCCGGAGAATCCACTTATATTTGCCACTGGACCATTAAATGGACTTTTTCCTGTCATGTCTAAAGCAGTACTTGTGTTCAAATCTCCGCTAAACAATGCTCTTGGAGAATCCCACGCTGGAGGAAGATTTGGAGTTGCAATGGCTTGGGCTGGTTATGGCGCCATAGTGATCAGAGGTGCTTCCGAGACACCCGTTTATGTAGCTATTCATGGAGATAAAGTGAAAATAAAGGATGCAAGGGCTCTTTGGGGGACGTCGACCCAGGCTTGTGGAAGGGTTCTCAGAGAGATTGAGCCAGGAGCTGGTATTCGAAGCATCATACGCATAGGACCTGCAGGGGAGAACCTAGTTAGATACGCAAATATAAATGTTGACTCATTTAGACATTTCGGGAGACTTGGAACGGGGGCTGTCATGGGATCGAAAAAACTTAAGGCAATAGTGATTTCTGGACTTATGAGAGGAAGATTACCAAATAACTTAAGGGGAGAATACTACAAGCTGTTTAAGGAGATATATGGGGAAATAATAAACACTGATGCAATGAAAAAGTACCATGACCTTGGTACACCACAGAATGTTTTACCTCTGAATGCCATAAGGGGTCTTCCGACGAGGAACCTTAAGGAAAGTACCTTTGAGCATGCGGATAAGATTTCTGGAGAATACTTTGCTGATAAACTTCTAGTAAAGAAGTCAGCATGTCTTTCATGTCCTATAGGTTGTATACATGTCGCTATATTAAGGCAGCCCCTTCCAGGGTATGATTATGAGACAATGTTCGTTTCATACGACTATGAGCCCATTTTCGCTCTAGGATCGCTTCTTGGAGTTGGTTCAGCTGAGGGAGTACTTTCTATAATAGAAGCCTCTGAGAGACTTGGGCTGGATGCTATGTATGCAGGCGTTGCTTTGGCTTGGGCTACGGAAGCCTCTGAGAGAGGACTAATACCTGAAAAGGATGCTTTAGGTATAAAGTTCTCTTGGGGTGACGTGGACAATTACATAAGGGCTCTTGAGCTTATATCGAAGAGAAAGGGCAAGTTGTATTCACTCCTTGCAGAGGGATTACATAGGGCTGTTGAGGAATATGGTGGAAGGGAGTTCGCATTGATCTTTGGAGGAAACGGTATGCCTGGATATCATAACGGCCTAGCAACACATTTGGGATATCTTATTGGAGCTCGACACTCACATCTTGACAATGCAGGATATTCTTATGATCAGAAATTACTAAAGTCAGGAGAAAGTCCTCCCGTGGAAAAGATAGTTGATGACCTAATTAAGGAAGAAGCATGGCGTTGTATAACGAACTCACTGGTGATGTGTCTCTTTGCCAGAAAAATATACACAAAAGAGAGAGTTCTCAAGGCACTAAAGCTCATAGGATACAACTTCGAAAATGAGGAGGACTTGATGAGGCTAGGACATGAGATATTTAGAATGCGCTGGGCATATAATATAAGAGAAGGTGTTAGGAGACAGGATCTAATGCCACCGGAAAGAATCTTTGAAACAGAATCATCTAGGGGCATGATTAGCAAGGAAGAGTTCATGAAAGGGCTTACGTATTTCTTTGAGAAAATAGGGATTCCAAAGTGATATTCTTCTTTTTTATTATATTTTCGTCTTTACCGATGTTTTTATACGTGTCTTGTCTTTTCAGTTGATCATTGATCCACAGAATGAACCTGAAAATTTAACCTCCTCCCCCCGCCTTTAGGGAGGAGAGTAGGCTTGGAGTAGTGGTCTTACTTCCGTTACTCCTATCCCCTTGCGGACTCTCCTATGGGGGTATTAAGGATACTCGGGGTGTTCGATATTTAAATGTTACTCCGCCCTAAAGGGCGAAGCTTGGATCAACTTTGTCAATAGTTATAATCCTTATGTGAGTTGATGAATTAGGTCATGTAAGGTTCATTCGTAATTCAAGTGAGACTTATACTTAGGGTGATGTAATATGAAACAATTG
>JAGGXY010000074.1:0-11080 GCA_021162855.1 Methanobacteriota archaeon | reverse complement strand
TACTATAACTAGTATTTAGTCTCAACAAACTTAAATATTATTATAAACATAGTTGACGGAGTATAGATAAGCTCGCTAAAGGGATATACTTAAGTCCTATTATAGTTAAGAACGAGTTTATTAGACCTCAGGAGTATTTCCTCGTCTCTTTTATGATTTTGTAATTAAACTTGAGAGATAAAGTATTGGTGGGCCCGGCCGGATTTGAACCGGCGACCTCCCGGTTATCAGCCGGGCGCTCTGACCAGGCTAAGCTACGGGCCCCTTTGATGTCCTTTATATGCTACGTTTAACCTTGAGTCAGTATAATTAAGAAAGAAGAAACCTTATAAAAATTACACGGTATCACCTGATCTTTGATATCCTGTTTATCAGGTATGCAAGGTGCCATTCCGAGAACTCCGCATAGTATGCCCTGTATCCTAACGAGGATACTCCCTTTTCGAATATCTCATTCATCACTTCCTTTATTGCCCCTGTGAGACTCTTCTTTCCATCAAGTCTTTCTCTTACAAGCTTAATCGCTTCTACTGCTGCATTAAGCTGCCCTTTTTCGATTATAGTTGCCCTGAATAGTCTGTCCATGGCTATTGTGTAACTCCTCTTTTGTGAGCTTATCTTTATCTTTCTGTCACCTATCTTATATTCTCTTATCTCTGGAATGAAGCTCTGAGATGGCCTTCTTGATTTTGGCCTCGGTATTTCAACGTCTTCTACTGTTGGTTCTTCAGGGATCATCATTTTACCTACGATCTCAAACTTGTTCATTCTGTAAACGACGTAGGATTTCTTTAAGAGGTCCTTTGAGGTTTCTATTCCAAGTATTATCGAAAGATCGTACTTATCCGAAAGGACCACTGCCGTCTGGGGTAGTGTCTTACAGCTATCCCCCTTTCCTCTTATGAAATACGGGTCAGCGTATTCTTCGTCTATGATCACTGCAGGAGCTCTAAGCTCCATTGCCTCCATAAGTGATGCCACCTGCGATAGGTAGGTATCGGCAGAGTATGTCCTCGCATCCATCACATTTATCTCAACACTAGGATGATCCTGTATGTATGGAGAGACGTCCACACCCCTTATCACACGGCCAAGTTCAGAACTTATTATGGGAATGTGATCAACGGATTTTATCCATTCTCTTCCATCGCCTGGCTGGAATATGTAAAATCCCCTGGAGATCGCCAGTAACAGTGTGCTCTTTCCAGCATATTTCACGCCATAAAACGATGTTATCCCCTTTCTTATCAATAGTCCTTCAACGACCTTGCCACTTGGAAGCTCTATTGTCGAGAGCAGGTCTTTACTGATGGATATAGGCTTCGCACCGTGCTCCGGATCTGGATTTGATCCGTTCCCGATAAATGCTATACAGTCCTCTTCTTTGAGGACTCTCATTATATGCCTCTGATCATCTATGCTCGTTATGAGGTCTTTGATATTCTCTTTTTCCACTTTGTTGAGGGAATGCCATTTCAGGGAGTCGGCGAGTATAGGGATCCTTTCCACTAATGCTTTCTCTAAAGCTTTACCATTTATCTTCGAGCCCTTTTTTGGTGTCTCGAACTCTATCCTTATTGTTATGTCCCTCTTTCGAACGGTGGTCACATTTCTATCAAGTATAGCGTTTGATGCCTTGTAGGGCTTTAACCAGGGGATATCTCTCAGAGATTTTGCTACCTTCTTTGTTATGAAGTGAGATACTGCTATGATCCCTTCAGGATTGCTCATTATCCAGTCTGGATAATCATTCCTTATTGTTATCGCTAGTCTTCCTCTGTCATGTGCTCTCTTTGGAGTTCTCTCTATCGTTAGTATGTTACCGTTCTCGATGTCAAACCTATCTCTTATGACCTTTATGGATGAAAGTGATCCTCCATCAAGGTTTTTCACAAGTGTTTCAAGCTCGTTAAGGGTTCTCATTCCACATGCACCTCTCTCACGAGATTCAAAATTTAAATTGGAGCACATTTAATAAATGATACTACACGTGAGGTGCTGTTATGGGCACAAGGTACTACTTCACAGCAGAAGTTGCAGAGAAGATACTCTCTGGAGAGGAACTCGTAAGCTTGGATCTTAACATTAGCAAGACCATCGTGAGAAAGGTTGGTGATAAATATTATCTGCCAAATGGTGATGCTATAGAAAAGGAGGATCTGGAGTACATAGCAAAGAGAAAGGGCCATGTATTTATGTATGAGGATGGAATATTTTACGACCTTGTGGTGAGAGAACCAAGCTTCTACAAGCTTGTGCCAACAGAGAAGGCTCCCACTGTGGAGATAAATGGTATAAGAATGCACAGAACAAAGGATCTTGATCCTTGGGAAGACGCTAAAAGAAAGGTCTCTCAGATAAAAGTAAGAGGTACTGTGTTGGATACATGCATGGGCCTGGGATACACGGCCATATGGGCCAGGAAACTTGGGGCTAGTACCGTGATCTCCGTGGAAAAGGACGAGAACATAATATTCCTGGCGTCGTTGAATCCATGGTCATCGGAGGTCTTTAACGACCCTAATATAAACGTGATAAAAGGAGACGTGTTCTATGTTGTTCAATACATAAGAGACGAGACCATTGACGCAATAATACATGATCCGCCAAGGATATCTCTCGCTGGTGAGCTCTACTCTGCAGAGTTTTATAGGGAACTTTATAGGATACTGAAGCCTGGAGGATTCCTCTATCATTATGTAGGAAGACCTGGAGCACGCTACAGAGGAAAAAATTACATAAGAGGTGTCATGCTCAGACTATCAAGATCTGGATTCATAGTCAGAAAGACAGAAGATGGCACAGGAGTTATCGCGCGAAAGCCCACTAGGAAACAACTGAAACGTATAGAAAAGGAACTCAAAAGAATGGGAGTTCTTGAGAACGAGTAATTTCAAGTCGCAGTTTCATCTGGTTCCTGATGGATAAGAACTTCTGCAACGTTCTTTATTCTCTTCTTTATCATTTCCTCTATCCTATGGGATATCTCATGTGCCTCTACAAGCGGTATGTCTTTCTCCTTGAAGTGTAAGCAGAACTCAACGAAGAGCACTCCTCCGTAGTTTCTTACCCTTATGTCATGCACATCTGAAATTTCCTTTATACTACTCACTATTTCTTTGATACTCTCGACAAGGTCCCTTGGTACGAAATCTGTGAGGTTTCTAATGGCATCCCTAAGGATCTTTAGACCTTCATATACTACTATCACTGCTATGGCTATCGCGACGATCCTATCTACAAAAGGGTTTCTAAGGATGTATGTGAGGCCCAAGCTTACTATCACGAAAGCCGTTATGAATGCATCTGCCATGTGATGAGATCCATCGGCTATGCAAAGTGTTGATCCATATTTTCTGCCAAGTTTCTTTGCCCAATAAGCAAGTATGGCCTTAGAAGGAACCACTACAACAGCTGTAAGTATCGCATATATTATCATATCGTATCTCATGAACACTTCCTTTGATGACACTGCTACTATGCTTTCTATAGCAAAGTAAAGACCTATGAAAACGAGCATAAGACCCATAAACAGCGAGGCCAGGTCAGTCACTTTGCCATGTCCATATGGATGATCTTCATCAGGAGGCTTAGAGGCGATCTTGCTCGATACTATGACAACTACTGAAGTACTCGTGTCACTGAGCCCATGCCAAGCATCCACGATAAGCGATGCACTTCCAGACAGTATCCCAGCTACGAGTCTCACTGCCCATAGGATCACATTGACAACAATCGATACTGTGCCTTCCAATATTTCTGCCTTTCTTATACTAGTTGACACTGTGGAGACCATTCTGGAACTCCTCTATGGACTCTTTCTTCATTGAAGTTTAAGAATTTCCTTAAGGGTCTTCACGAGATCATCACATGAGTCCGCCTTTCCCCTTATGAAGTCCTCCTTTCCACCACACTTTATCCCACGATCTTTCAGAATTTTCGCAATCTTTGTAAGATCCGCTGTTACTTCTTCTCTCCTACCCATGGCAAACTGTCCAGTAGGGTTGCACACTATTAAGATTGCATTCTCTTGCTCTTTCAATGCTCGCTTTATTGTTTCCATAGCATCCTCGAAAGTACCCTCAACGTACTTGTATAGGACATCAAATCCTTCATATTCTCCAATTTTTTCCCATGGGCTTACAGCCTCTATCTCTGCTATCTTTTTCTTTAGAGATTCTACCTCCTTTCTAAGTCTTAAATTATCTTCTATTACTTTTGAAACAGCGTTCTCAACACCTTCCATTTTGGTATTTAGCCTTACAGCGATCTTCTTTAGGACGTTATGATACCTTTGAACATGCTTCAACGCTGCTGGACCTGCTGCGAACTCCAACCTTATGACTCCATCTTGAATGCGATCTATAGACAATATCTTTATGAAACCTATCTCTGAAGTATTGTTCACGTGTGTTCCACCACAAGCCTGTGCATCCACGGGATTATCCTCGTCTCCTATAACAATGACACGTATCTCTGCCCCTGGAGGTACTCCTCCCTGATATAATCTAAAGCCATACTTTTCCTCTGCTAATTTTCTAGGAATCCATTTCTTCGTTACCTTATAAGCTCCCCACACGATTCTGTTCGCTTCTTCTTCGATCTTCATGATCTCATCATCAGTGGGCCTCTCGAAATGCGTTATATCAAACCTTACCCTATCAACAGTCTTCTCTGCACCAGCTTGCCAGACGTGAGGTCCTAAAACCCTTCTAGCTGCCGCTAATATGACATGAGTAGCTGTATGGTGAATCATTAGCTGACGTCTTCTCTCCCAATCAATGACACCATGTACTCGTGTACCTGGGAGTATCTCCTTTTCTACCTCATGAATCACGTGCTTTCCTACCTTGAACACGCTCTTGACACGTATCCTCTCACCGCTTTCCGTTATGAAGATCCCGGTATCATGTTCCTGCCCTCCTCCTGTTGGATAAAACGCCGTCTGATCAAGGATAACATGCTTACCGTTTGACCACAAGACCACAGCATCAAACTCCTTAACATACTCGCCGAGGTCATAATATAATAGCTTGGTCTCAGGGATCTCCTTAGGAACACTCACTGTTTCAACTTTGACTTCCTCAACAGTTGGCCTAGAGTGCCTATCAGCTATCAACGAGTAAAACCTCGAGGGTACTGTTATTTCAACTCCATGCTCCTTGGCAATTTCCCTTACAATCTCTGGGGTGAGTCCATGAGAATCATAAAGCTCGACAAGATCTTCAGCACTTATCGTTCCCTTAGACCTTAACATCCTAATCACGATAGCCCTTCCACGCTCCAATGTGTTAAGGTACTTTTCCACTTCGATTTCTATAATCCTTTTCATGATATCCCTGTTAGCATATATCTCGGGATAATCTTCCTTCATGTTCTCAAGATGCCTTTCCATGATCTCCCAAAGACACTCTGGATCAATTCCTAAGTCATAGAGCATTCTCACAGATCTCCTTATAAGCATCCTAGCAAAGTAACCCTCTTTCATGTTCGAAGGTACGACTCCATCACCTAACATGAAAACAAGTGCCCTCGTGTGGTCAGCGACAGCGTAGACCTTGCTCATTGTTTCTGCTATCTTCCTGACCTCATCAAGCGAGACCTTTATCCCTTGATTTTCCTCCACACTCTTGAGCACCAGTTTGTAGACGTCATCAAGGTTCTCGAGGTAATCCACATCTATCAATGCTGCCGTCTTCGATAGCTCTGACAATACTACTTTCGTCTTGGCATCTTCTCTGTCTATCATATGCTCTGATTTCTCCAGTATGAACTCCACTATGTCTGGATATATCGCGTCGTATATTGTAGGATCGCCCTTCGTAAACCACACTATACGTTCAAGTCCATAACCCGTGTCCACTATATTAAGATCCATTGGAGAATATCTTGTCCCTGCAATCTCTATTTCTCCGTTAGGATCCTCTTTTAAATTCATGAAGACTAAGGTTGCAAGCTCTAGTCCCTTACATACTACTTCAAATGCAGCGCCAGCATTACCTCCTCCAAACCATGGATTCTCCTTAAAGACTATCTCCTCTTTTGGTATCCCAAGAACCTCTGTGAAAAACCTTAGGGCATACTCTACGGTTTCTTCTTTCCAGTAAATATACTTGTCTCTTGTATTAAACGCATGATGAGCCATCATTTCGAAGTTCGTTAGATGTCTTCCTGACTTCCCAACAGCATCTATATCAGTGAACCTTATACACGGCTGCGATATCACTAAGGGGTTTGCTGGCGGATCAGCCTCTCCAGATGTCACATGAGGTTGGAAATCCGCTATGGAGGCTATCGTGAAGTATATGTCATTTCTCCACCTAGCTACTACGGGGTATCTCTTCAGTCTCTTATGACCATGCTTCTCAAAGAAGGAGAGAAAGGCCTCTCTCATTTCTCTCAGATCGAATTTCTTTTTCGTTATGGGGTTTCCTATGAACTGATACTCTACACATGGAGAATCCATACAGACTTCAAGATCCCTCTTAAGTGTCCAGAAGTACTTTCCACACTTCTTACAGCGCTTTCTCACGTAACCATTCTTCTTAAAGAACTCCAGTGAGAGCTCCTTATCTAGCATGTGAGCACCTCCAAGGATAATACTATGATCGTGTGTACTTCCTTAGAGACTGATCATTCTCCCTTTTATATTTAATATTTTGCGTGTTCAACGTCCTTAGATTTTATGGATTGTCCAATCTTTCAAGAACGTACTTCACTGTGCTCTCATCAACATCCCTTGCAGGTATTAGCTTATCGTCTTCTATGTACAAAACTACCGTTCTTCCAATAATTACGTTCTTTGCGTTACTTTTGTATCCAACGAAAAGCTTCCCTAAAGGGTTTTCTGGACCGATTATACCCATTATGTCCCCCCTTTCCTTCTCTAGATCCCTTAGAATATCTCTAGCCCTCAGGTTCAATGTCAAAATCTCAAGTTCTCCTTTATGATTTACCATCTTTACCTCTATCTTCTGCTCTTTTATTTTTCTCTTCAGAGCACTCATGACCCTAAAGGAGACAGTGCTCTCACTCACTTGTACTGGCTGTTTATCTGTTGGTTGTTCTCCTTTAAGTGCATATTTCAATATCGCATGCTCTAAGATGGGTTTCTCCTTGAGCACGTCATAATCTGCTTTGAGCATGTATTGAACCCCTTCAAACGATGTGAACGTTCCTCTGATGATCTTCTTCTCTTTTTCTAGGTTCTTTATTGCCTCTTTTATGTACTCCATATGCTCCTCTGGCGCCCTAAGCTTTATTTGTATATCATCCACTGTGGAGGGGCCATACGCATAGAGTAACTTCGTTATAAGAAACATATATGCTTCTATGGGGTCTACAAAGGATTTTCTAGTTTCTCTAATCTTAAAAAGAGGAATACCCTTTTCTGTAAGCTTTGAAATCTCTATAACTCCTAGAGACTCAAGATGTCTTATTTTCCTCTTCACTTCTTCAGTCCTTCTACCTTCGTTCCACTCTTTTATCACGGCCCTCACTTCTTCAAGATCTAACTCCTCGCGTTTTCTCAGGACAAGGAAGTACTTCTCATACTTCTTAAGCGTTAGATATCTTCTACCGATGAACACTGTAGTTAAAATCCCATTTTCTATGAGCTCATTTATCCACTCCCTAAGTGTTCTCTCAGATACTACAAATCTTTCATATACATTCTCTGCTCCCGTGAGTGGAATAAATCCTAATCGCTCCAAAAGATCTAAGAGATCTTCCTTTCGAACTCCTTTTATTATTAGTCCTCTCTTAAGCTTGTAATAATTGTCCAAATAGTCTATATCTTTAAACTCCACTTCTTTTTCCATTATGCTCATCTTTATCTTCTGAAGAAGTCTCCTCAGGACAATTGCGCGATCCTCCATTAAGATTACATCCTCATATCCTGACGCTATTATCTCATGCGAGAACGGCATTGGTATTTCAGTTGGGGGCAATACCTTAACACGCCATATTCCTGACCCTATGTTCTTGAGAACCTCCTTAGCGCCTTCTATATCCATATGCTGTGTTAATATTTCCCTGTAAGTCTCTGTAAATATTGGATGTTCCCCCTCGAACTTCTTAGATGCTTCCATGAGCATCATGGCCTTTATGTACTGGCTCTTAGCACTTATCTCGTGTCCCTTGTAGTTCTTCAGTATCATGAATGCCCTCACTGCACAATGTCTGAACTTCTGATTGAAAAGCTCAGTATATCTTATGGAACTCTTAAGGATATCCTCTATGTTTTCAGGTGTCACCATCTGTATGATGTCCCTCTCGGACAAGTATATAGGCTCCTCTGTGGTAAGCATGAATCCATCGTCTGTTACTGTGATCCTAACGTTCACCCCATATGTCTTTCCTATGACTGCTGCATATGCCCTAGAAAGTGCATCATTGACCTTCCTTCCGAAAGGAAAATGGAACACTATGTGATGTCTTTTACTACTTTCCTTATAGTGTTCTACAACTAAGTTACTAAAGCTAGGAACAAATCCTGAAAATAATATCTGATCTACGAAGAACTCAAAAAGCACATTAGCAGCCCTTCTATCCAGATAGTATTCCCTCATCAGGAACCTAATTATGTCCTCTTTTGTCCTCTCTCCAACAAGATATTTTCTCACTTCTTTCTCCAAGATCTCTCTGAACTTCATAACTTCGATGGATAGATCGAAGCTTCTAGGGAGCATCTCTCCGATCCAACTAGGTATTGTGGGTCTCTTTCCAGGAGCCTCTCTCACATATATCTTTGTTCCCTTAAATCCAAGAAATTCATACGTTGTCCCTGCAAGAACAAATACATCTCCGTGCTTTAGCTCCATGGCAAAGTCCTCAGAAAGGAATCCTACTATTCTTCTCCCATCTCTCAAAACAACAGCATACTTGGTCTCTTCAGGTATAGTACCCACGTTCAGGTTGTATATAACCCTGGAACCTTTCTTCCTACCAAAAACACCCTCTTCGAAGTCTACCCATATTTTCCTATACACGTTCAAGTCCTCTAGTTCCTTATAAGCCCCACCCAAATACCTTAACACGAGAAGGAACTCATCGTATGACAAGTTTCTGTAAGGGTATGCCCTTCTCACAAGCCTATAAGCGTCTTCTATCCTCCACTTCTTCTCGAGACTCATACCAACAATGTGTTGTGCAAGGACGTCAAGACTGTTCTCTGGTATTTTCACTCTATCTATCTTTCCCATTTTAGCACATTTGGCTATCACAGCACATTCAATAAGATCTCCTCTGTTTATCGCAATGAACCTTCCCTTGGGTGTTGCGTTTATCGCATGACCGCTTCTCCCTATACGCTGTACCCCCCTCGATATACTCTTAGGAGATCCTATCTCACATACAAGATCAACACACCCTATGTCTATGCCAAGTTCTAAAGATGTCGAGGTTACTACAGCCTTTAATTTACCCTTCTTCAGGTCCTCTTCAACTTTAAGCCTCACTTCTGGACTAAGACTGCTATGATGCGTTCCAATGCCATCAACGCCTATCTCCTTGAGCTTATATGATACAGCCTCTGCGCCACTACGAGTATTCGTAAACACAAGTGTTGTTCTATGACTCTCTATATACTTCCTCAGAAGCTCGTACATCCTCCTGTTCACAACATCAGGATCCTCCTTGACGATATCCCCAGGACTATGAACTAGCACATCTATGTCCTTTTGGAATGGGCTCCTCACAATGTATATTTCTCTAGGAACCCACTTTCCATCTACTATCTCACCACCAGCTAAGAACTTTGCTATTTCCTCAATTGGTGCTTGTGTAGCAGACATTCCTATTCTTATGATGGGTCTACCAACATATTCTTGTAGTCTCTCCATTGCAAGAGACAAGTGAACACCACGCTTGGATGAGCATAACTCGTGTATTTCATCAACAATTATGTATTTCACATCTTTCATGAGCTGTCTGAACTTGGGGGATGTTATTACAATTGCAAATGTTTCTGGAGTAGTTATCAAGATATGAGGGGCCTTTTTCAACATCTTAGCCCTTTCAGACTGTTTTGTATCTCCTGTCCTCACAAGGTATCTTATCTCAGGGATCTCTATTCCAAGCTCTTCTGCAATCTCCTTTATTCCCTTCATAGGTCCCTCTAGATTCCTCCTTATGTCATTTGAGAGAGCTCTTAATGGAGAAACATAGACAACATAGACCTTATTTTCGAGTCTTCCTTCAGAAGCCATGATGAAAAGCTCATTTATGGCACTCATGAACGCTGCTAATGTCTTTCCACTGCCTGTGGGAGACATCATGAGAACGTTTTTTCCCCTATGAATAAGGGGTATTGCTCTCTTCTGAACGTCAGTAAGCGAGCTATACTTCCTAGTAAACCACATCCTTATAACGGGATGTAACATCCCAAGCACGTACTCATTAGGCCATATATATGGTGATATTCTCACAGCCATGACCTGCCCCGTCCTAAGGGGCTGCTCTATGTTTAGTAACTTATCATAACATTTAAGTACTATTCTTGACCTATTTTCTTGGGCCTCGTGATGAGACCCTACAGAACGGGGGAGGCAGCAAAGAAGCTCGGAATAACGAGAATACCATCATCCGATGGATTAGAGCAGGAAAAATCAAGGCTTACAAGATTGGGAGAGTGATATCAAGAGGATTCTTGAGGGCAAGGTTCCCGATGAGACCCTCATCTACGCGAGAGCCTCAAGCAGGGAACCAAAGTCGTGATAACCCACAAGGACAGGCTCACACGCTTCGGCCTCAAATATCTCAAACAATACTTCTCCTCTCACGGTGTCGAGATCGAGGTCATATTCGACGATGAGAGTAAAACACCAGAAAAGGAGCTCGTAGAGGATCTGCTGTCTATTGTAACCTCCTTCGCAGGGAAGCTCTACGGGATGCACTCTCACAAGAAAAAACGCCTTGTAGAGGCGGTAAAGAGTGCCCTCGGAGACGATTAAACTCACCGCAAAATTCGAGCTCAAGGAAACTCCCGAGGGATTGGACGAGCTCTTCACCACTTACAAGGATATCGTGAATTATCTCATAAATTATGCTCACGAGAACAATATCACGAGCTTTTATAGGC
>JAGGXY010000057.1:0-8313 GCA_021162855.1 Methanobacteriota archaeon | reverse complement strand
TCTTCTTTCTAGGGGGTCGCACATAATAGTCCCCATTGGACTTGAGAAACTCATACCTATTCCCATACATGAAGCTGCTGAACACACAGGAATATACTATTATAAATATAGCACTGGAATGTACGCCGCTCTTATACCTGTCCCACGAGCGAAACCAGTAACTGAAATAGAAGCCTATCAGATACTCTTTAACGTTAGAGCAATTCCAATAGCGGCAGGAGGCGTATCTGGAAGTGAGGGTTCTATAACTCTCGTCCTTGAAGGGTCTGAGGAGAATGTTAAGAAGGCATTCGAATATACAATGTCTATCAAAGGAGAGCCTAAACTTCCATCATACACAGAAAACTGCAAGAAGTGCGAGTGGCCATGTGGCCTCAGGAGTGAGAAGTAATGGGAACACTTTACTTGATAGGTCTAGGCTTATGTGACGAAAGGGACCTCACTATAAGAGCCCTTGAAGTGCTGCGAGAGGAGGTTAGCGAGGTATATATAGAGCTATACACAGCACGACCTAAGGGATTGAACGTGCAAAACCTTGAACGGTTAATAGAGAAAAAAGTAAATGTCTTAAGCAGAGAACTTGTTGAGAGCAATTACCTCCTAAATAGAGCAAAGGAGAAGAACATTGCATTAATAGTTCCCGGAGATCCTTTAGTGGCCACGACGCATATATCCTTAATACTTGACGCTAAAAGGATGGGCATTAAATACAGGATAATACACAACGCCTCTGTACTTACAGCAATTCCAGGGGCTTGTGGCTTACATGCATATAAGTTCGGGAGAACGACAACATTGCCATATCCGTACAAAGGATACATATTTGAGAGCCCATATGATGTAATAAAGGAAAACCTACGTAGAGGTCTCCACACACTTGTCCTCCTAGATCTAAATCCTGAAAAAGGATCTTCAATGACTATAAATGAAGGAATAGAGATACTACTAAAGATCGAAGAGCGAAGAAGAGAAGGAGTCATTCGCAATGATTCCATCCTAGTGGGTATTGCTAATGTAGGCTCAGAAGATGAGATAATAAAGGCAGGTCATCCCAGGGATCTAATAGAATATGATTTCGGAGAAGGAATGCACTCCATAGTTGTTGTTGGAAATCTTCACTTTACTGAAGCTGAGGCCTTAGTATATCTCGCAGATGCTCCAAGAGAAATTCTTGAGGATGCGTGATGGAAATGCTTAAGTCAGATCATATATTAATCTTAAATGTGCTCAAGACAGGCCCCATTGGAAGAGTTTTTCTTTCTGAGTTCTTAAACATAGGAGAAGGAAAAATACGAAAGCTCCTTAAAGATCTAAAGGGTCTTGGCCTTATAGAATCCTCCAAAGCAGGTCATTATCTTTCTGATAGAGGGAAGAAATTCTTGGAGAAGTTCGAAAGGACATACTTTAAGATCACACGAAGAATTGATATAACGATATTTGACTGGCCTTATGCCATAGAAGGAATTATCAGAGGAAAAGCCCTTAAGAAAGCAATCTCAAGGGATGGGATGACAGAGAGAGATCTCATAGTAAGGAATGGAGCTTTGGGAGCAATAATATCTATATATAGGAATGGGGAAGCTAGGCTTCCAGATAGCATGATGCCAATAACTGCTGCTATTCCAGGATACTCATATGACAATACCATATCTGAGGATCTTAATGAAGGTGATCTTCTCGTTATAGTAGGAGGAGAAAGCTTCTATAATGCAGCATATGCTTTCATAAAGGGAGCTATGACCCTCGTTGGTGAAATCACATTATGAGTCCCAAAGTAAATGATAGGATTTCAGAGGAAAGACTTGTAAGATACTTAAGAAAAACAGAATTTGCTCTTAGAAAAGTAAAAATATCTGCTCCACAGAAATCCTTCCTCAAGAAGATAGCCGAAGACTTCTATAAAATGGCAGAATCCTACTACAAAGATGCCGTATATTTTTATGAAAAAGGAGATTTTGTTAATGCATTT
This sequence comes from Methanobacteriota archaeon, assembly GCA_021162855.1. Taxonomy (GTDB): domain Archaea; phylum Thermoplasmatota; class B47-G6; order B47-G6; family B47-G6; genus B47-G6. The sequence continues at coordinate 6,344 of JAGGXY010000057.1, read as the reverse complement.
GCTTGCATTAACTACGCACACGCATGGCTTGATGCGGGAGTTAGACTGGGGTTTTTTGATGCTGAGGAGGACTATGAGTTGTTCACGCTTTATGAGTAAAGCTTCAAAGATGATCACTTCTAAATAAAAGAAATCTTGTAACCTCTTTCTTCGAGGAACTCGATCACATCTTTTAGATCATGCTTAAGTTGTGCTCCTAATGTCATGACTTTTAGAGCGGCAGTAGCGCTTGCGAAAAGAAGAGCCTCCTCGATGGTAGCACCATAAAGTAATGCCACAAAAAATCCACTGGCAAAAGCATCCCCTGCCCCTGTTGTATCTATCGCACTCACTCTGAACGCTTCTATTTTTATCTCGCCTTCTTCTCCATAATATATGGCTCCTTTTGATCCCATCTTCACTATGACGTTTTTACATCCAGCCTTCAGTATCTTCTCGAATCCACTATCTAGATTTGTAGTTCCTGTGAGCATCTCAAATTCTTTCAAGTTTAAAAGGAGATAATCAGTATATGGCAATATCTCTCTAAACGCTTTTATCCCCATCTTCGATAGCCTTCTTCCAGGATCGAACGTCGTTGTGAGACCACCATCCTTTGCTATCTCAAGTGCTTTTTTCGTAGTATCGAGCCTTAGACTTGCTACATGAAGATGCTTTGCACTTCTTATTATTCTTTCATCGAGTTCTTCTGGCAAGTATTCCTCTGCAACACCTTTGTATCCATACATAATGATCTCGCCAAGCGAATTTATGATCACAAGGGTAAACCCTGTCCGACCACCTACCTTGATTTTCACAGAACTTATATCAACACCTTCTCTCATGATGGTCTCAAGAGCAAGTTTTCCGAAGTCGTCCATCCCCACCTTCCCAAGAACTGCTGCTTTCTTGCCTAGCTTAACGGAAGCAATTGCCGAATTTGCAGCGGAACCTCCTGGACCGTACTTCATGTCTATTACTCTACTTTCTTTATCAGGTGCTGCAAACTCGTCAGTCCTAATTCTTATGTCCGTGAGGATATGGCCCACAGTAACAACGTCCATACAGAACCTCCAATGGCCTTATGACTTATACTAGGCCCTCATCCTTAGCGACTTCTTCAGGATCTTCGTCCTTGTGAACAACTCGGACAATAGCATGCATCATCTTTGCTGGATCACTTCTCTGGAACACGTTCCTTCCCACAACCACTCCAGCACCTCCAGCGTCTATGACATCTCTAGCGACCTTGAGAAATTCCAGTGGAGTGTCTGTCTTAGGACCACCACTCATCAAAACTGGAACTCCTGAAGCAGCTTCAACAACAGTTGCAAAACTTTCTTTAGAGCCTGTCCAATACGTTTTTATTATATCTGCCCCAATTTCTGCAGCTGCTCTAGCACCATATCTAACGATTTTAGGATCATACCTGTTCTGTATCTCAGGACCTCTTGGATATGCTAACTGAAGTACAGGGATCCCATATTCATCACAGACACTTGCAATTCCAACAAACTGTTCCATCATCGCATGTTCGTATTGAGATCCCCAATAAACAGTAGCTGCTATTCCATCTGCACCTATTTTTATGGCATCCTCCACGAGGCCTGTTGGGCTTTGAAGCAGAGTTTCATCTTTTGGCCTTATCGAAGTCTTTCCTGTAACCTTAACTATTAAAGCCACTTTTTTTGCCCACACATCCCAAGAAAGTGCTGCCATTCCTATGTTTACCATTATCGCGTCCGCGCCTCCTTCTATGACTTTCCTTAGTATCACCCTAGGATCCAAATGCTCTTTTGGGAATTCATCTGGTCCATGTTCCATGCCATGATCCATAGCAAATATCACAGACCTGCCATTCTTCAAAATTCTCGAAATACGTACCTTTTTTCCTATACTATTATATGTCTCAAAGGACAAGAGGATCACCTCTTGACTTCAAGTCTCTTACACTTAAAGTAATAGTAATGTTTTTAAACAAATATATACTTGGTACTGGTCATTACAACCTTCTGTACCTATAAGTTTTTAAATTAGATTAAGGTACTTATAGCAATCTCATACAGCATTGTGCTTAGATATGTAATATATAAATAGGAAATTTTTATTTAGTTAGCAATTTGAGGAATAATATTAATATTTGATCACACATGGTGTCAAAGCATGATCACTGCAAACATATCGTCCGTTGAGAGAACCATAAAGAACCTCAGAGAAAAAGTCAGAGACATCGACCCAGAGATCTTAAGGTTCCTGCGAGACAACTTTAGCATAGACTACTACTCAAATGACACATGCATACAGTTTAATGGTATAACTTATAGAAACGTTCTCTTAGAACCCCAAAGGCTAAAAATGGACTTCATATCCTTTATATCACATGCTCATAGTGATCATCTCCCAATAGGCGGTTATGGACCTATTCTTTCATCCCATGTGACTTGGAGGTTTTCGAAAAGAGGACCACTAATTGAAGACTTGCCTGAAAACGTTGAACTACTGCCTGCTGGTCATGTTCCAGGAGCTACGATGGTATATTTAGAGGATGAGCTGAGTGTATTATACACAGGAGACTTTTCACTGCATGAGACTTCCCTTTTTATGGCAGCAGAACCTAGAAAGGCAGATATAGTATTCTTGGATGCAACCTACGGAGACCCAAATTATGCTTTTCCTGAAAGAGAAGAGGAAAGAAACAGGCTACTTGAAGCCTTAGATCACTTTGAACGCGTCAATATTCTAACATATACCTTCGGAAAGCCTCAAGAGATACTAACATATCTAAGAGAGCATTATGGAAAAGGATTCGAGGAAGATGTGTACCTCTCAAAATCGATATTCAAGAAAACATACATTATAGAAGACCTTATGAGAACTGCCGGCATAGATGTGTATAGCTTCTCCCAGAATCCCAAGAAGGCAAGCATTATGATAACAAACAAGACAATACTTGATCCTACAAGAGTCACAATAACGATCAGTGGTTTCTGGAGGCCAGAGGGAGATTATCATTTCTATCTTTCAAGCCATGAGGATTACAATGGTATAATAAAGTTCCTAAAACGGTGTGATCCAAGACTTGTAGTTACTCTTTGGGGGCCAGAGGGTTCTGAGAAATACCTCTCACAAGATCTCGGAATTCCTGCACTAAACTTTAATGAGTTCATTGCACTAATCACTGTCTTAAGATATCCTCTCTTCTAAGATGAAAAATATTAATGAATGCTTGAAATTAATCAGACAACGTAATAGTATTCTCCTTTCATCTTCTGTTCTCTATCTAGCTTTGAACCAGGCTTGTTCACTCTGGGTCTTCCGGTATCTGGATCTCTTCTAAACGTTATACCTACGTTCTTTAGAAACTCGTTCATACCTCTGTGAAGGTCATAGGGACCATTTGCCTTCCCATAGATACTTGGCTCTCCTGAGAATACTAACAGGGAGTCGCTTATCATGTCTATAAAATATATATCGTGATCCACTACAAGTCCGGAAGCCTTTCTCTTTTCAATGATTCTCTTTATTACCTTAGAAACTTCCATACGTTGAGATGCGTCTAAGTATGCTGAGGGCTCGTCGAGCAGGTATATATCTGCTGGCTTTCCAAGACAAGCTGCTATTGCAACAAGCTGTGTTTCACCACCAGATAGGTTTGATACGTCCTTATGTAGTAATTTCTTCAGTCCTAGTGGATGTAATATCTCATTTTGGAAAAATCCAGATGTGTACTCTGTTCCAAGAACTTTCAAAAAGTAATCCTCTACTGTCTCTGACTCCTCTATTTTTACATATTGAGGCTTATAGCTGATCTTTGCCTCAACGGTTACGGTGCCACTTTCTGGCTTTATTTCCCCTGCCAGAACTCTAACTAACGTAGTTTTTCCAATTGCATTAGGTCCTACGACGCCCACGATCTCACCACGATAAAGAGTTCCCCCTGGAGCCTCAAGCGTAAAGCCGCTTTCGAATGACACCCGTATGTCTCTGAACTCTAAAAGCAGTTCTCCAGACTCTTCTTGAGTCTTTGGAGGTCTTACCTCAAACGTTATTTCGTAATCCCTTATTCTAACATTTTCTGAATCTAAATATCCTAAAAGGAATGCATTTATCGCATTCCTCACATGTCTTGGATTTGACACTACGCCAAATGCCCCGGGCTCTCCGTAGAGTATGTAAACGATGTCAGCAAGGAAATCTAGCACCGCTAAGTCATGCTCAACAACGAACACGTTTGCCCTTTCAGAAAGCTCTCTTATCTTTCTAGCAACAAAAAGCCTTTTCACTATGTCCAAATACGATGAAGGTTCATCGAAGAAGTAGAAGTCAGCATCCTTAAGAAACGTTGCTGCTATCGTAATTAGTTGAAGTTCTCCACCCGAGAGCTTCGTGAGAGTCCTGTCGAGAAGTTCTTTTAGTCCAAATTCGTCTATTATAATATCCAGCTTTCCAAGTTCGTCAGCTCTCTCAAGAAGCTCTTTTACTGTGCCCTTATAATATTTCGGTATAAGGTCAACGTACTGTGGTTTTACAACAGTTCTTATCCTACCATCTGCAAGGTCTTTGAAGTAAGAATATAGAGCAGTCCCAGCAAACCTTTCGAGCACTTTGTCCCATGAAGGTTTTGAGTCCAAATCACCAAAATTTGGAATGATCTTTCCAGAAAATATGTTAACAACTGTTGTTTTCCCAACACCGTTCGCTCCTAAAAGTCCCACAACTGAATTCTTATGAATTGATGGAAGCCTGAACAGTCTAAAAGCATTTGGACCATATTGATGTATTATATCCTCTCTCATGTCATCTGCGATGTTTATTATTCTTATGGCATCTAAAGGACACTTATGAACACATATGCCACAACCGATACACAAACCTTCAGATATTATTGGTTTTCCTTTGGAATCAAGTGAAAATATGTCCTCGTTGTTCCTATAAACTGGACAGAAATTAATACACTCGTAGGAACATTGATTTGGATTGCATCTGTCCCTTAGGATCACTGCTAATCTCATAGAACCACGCTCCAGGTATGATAAATACTAGCCATTATTGCTTGTATTTCAACTGCAAATAAATCAAGAAAAGGAAATTTATCTTAAATATTTCACTAAGGAAGAGTAAAAGAGAAATAAAGAGATCCCTGTAGTTATTTTACCTTGCTTTTAAGCTCTTCTATGACCTCTCTGAGCGTCTCGAACATCTCTTTAATGTCTTCGTCCGTTATGTATCCCATATGTCCTATTCTGAACGTTATTTCCTTAAGTGGTCCATAACCCTGAGCAAGCTCAAATCCTCTTTCTCTCATTGCATAATATATGTCTGGACCACGCACTCCCTCAGGAGCTCTTACAGCAGTTATTGAAGGACTCTCATAACCCTTTTTGGCAACTATCTCTAAACCAAGTTCCCGGACGCCTTCTCTTATCCTTTTAGCTCTTTTCTCGTACATATCAAGCCATCCTTTCTTTCCTCCGTATTCCTTTTTTATCTTCTTTAACATGACGTTCAAAGCTATCATTTGCGGTATTGGTGGTGTGGATGGTGTTCCTTTCTTCTTTTCATGGTACTCCTTGTAGAGTAAGAGGTCGAAATACCACCCCCTATTTGGTATCTTCTTTGCGATCTCGAAAACTTCATCACTAAAAGCTCCTATTGCAAGACCTGGTGGAATCCCAAAGGCCTTTTGAGAGCTCGAAAACATGATATCTATTTGCCACTCATCGAACTTCAACTCTGCAGCACCTAAGGCGCTAACGGCATCTACAAAAACTAGTTTATCGTGCTCCTTAGCAACCTTTGCGAGCTCCTTCAATGGGTTAAGAACTCCAGTTGACGTCTCATTATATGTTATTGTCACCGCCTCAACATCAGGGTTCTTCTTCAGAGCTTCATCTAGGAGCTCTGGAGTTATAGGATCTCCAGGAGATACCTCCAATTTCACTGGAATTCTTCCATTACTCTCTACTACTTCGGCATATCTTGTTCCGAAAGCTCCTATGATCGTTACTAGAACTTTACCTCCTGGAGTTACACAGTTCCTAATAGAGGCTTCCATAATCCCAGTACCAGAGCTTGGGAAGAACATTACTGTCTGCTTTGTTTCTATAAACTCCATCATCCTCTTTGTAAGCTCTTCATGAAGTTCTTTATATTCCGGGCTTCTGTGACTGAACATCTGCGTACTCATGGCCTCTAAGACTTCTGGAAAGCATGCTACAGGTCCTGCAGTGAACAATTTCAATTGTTTCATATTACATCACCCTAAGTATAAGTCTCACTTGAATTACGAATGAACCTTACATGACCTAATTCATCAACTCACATAAGGATTATAACTATTGACAAAGTTGATCCAAGCTTCGCCC
>JAGGXY010000095.1:0-8789 GCA_021162855.1 Methanobacteriota archaeon | reverse complement strand
GATGGTAAAAAGCGTAAAGTTTGGTATTTAATGTTCCCTGCAATTTTTAAACACTCTCAGAGCTTATTTCATTATAATGTGACGATCCCCGATATGTGGGGAGTCACCGTTCCCCCGAAAGCCAGCCGATGAAGCCAGAGGATGGAAGGTTATCCGCTACGAAATTAACACTCTCCACACAATTAACGGGTAGGCAGAACGGCATGCGAGCCTCATGCATCTTTCTTTTTTCCTTTCTCTTATACCTCCTGGAGGGGTTAATCCTTGTGATGAAGTCCTTGATAAGCTCTTCCATCGAGTCTAGTCCAATAGTCTCTCGAGTCCTCATGATCCTTCTGCTTATAAGATGATACTCTTGCGTAGATTATCACACGCGCTCCATAACTTGGCTTCTCCTCTCTTAGGCGAAGAAGACGCTTTATCCCACTTTCAGGGATCCTCCCCTATCTCAGTAGGTTTATAAAACCTACCATACTTATTTAAAGTCTACTACAGATATATACAGCCCTTAGTAACATTAATATTAATATTTGAAAATGTGAACTAGTACTATTTTTGTCACCAACGTAAATCTCATAGGTGTATTGTTATGAAGTTCCGAGTTGAGTTATTCGATATAGATTCAGGAGATATCTCTATCGTATTGAATCCAAAGGACTGCGAAAGGATAGGACTTCACCCAGGGGATCTGGCATATATTGTATCGTCAGGAGGAAAAAGAATCTGCTCATCAGTAATCGTTGCAAGTAATGTTCCTGAGGGGATTGTTTGGGTCAACAGAAGAGTATTACAAGAAATGAAGCTTGAAAACATTCCTGATAGTGTAGAAATAATACCAACAGAACCCTCAGCGGCTCTTCCTATAATAAAAGCGAAACTCTTAGGAAAGAAACTATCAAGGACTGAAATAAGGACTATAATAAAAGAAGTTGTTGAGAGAAGAATAAGAGATGCCGAAATAAGCATGTTCTGCTCAGCTCTTATGGTAAACGGTATGGATCTTCCTGAGGTAAGAGATCTCTCAATAGCAATGGCAGAGTTCGGTAAAATCATTGAATGGCCTTATGGACCCATATACGATGTACACAGTATAGGAGGCGTCCCAGGGAACAAGACTGCACTAATAACAGTACCGATAGTGGCGTCATTTGGTGTGAAGATACCAAAGACATCTTCTAGAGCAATAACAAGTGCTGCAGGAACTGCAGATGTGATGGAAGTCCTTGCACCCGTCTCGTTAGCTCCTGACGAGATCGTTGAGATCGTAACAAAAGTTAATGGTGTGCTTGCGTGGGGTGGGGCCCTTAACATAGCACCTGCAGATGATATAATAATAGAAACCGAACGAGTGTTGTCAATAGATCCAGAACCACTTCTTCTCGCGAGTATAATGTCCAAAAAGATCTCTATGGGAATTAACAAGCTTTTAATAGATATACCAACTGGAACAGAAGCAAAGATAGAAAGCATTGAAGAAGCAGAGAGCCTTGCTGCCAAGTTTATAGAACTTAGTAGGCTACTCGAGATACAAACGAGAGTTGCAATAACATATGGAGGACAGCCTATAGGAAGAACCATAGGACCTGCACTTGAAGCACAGGAAGCTCTAGAAGCTCTAAGCAAAGGAAAAGGTCCTGGGAGTCTTATCCATAAGGCTACAGCTCTTGCGGGCATAATATTAGAAGAAGCTGGTATAGCATCTCCTGGCCAAGGAAAAATATTGGCTATGGAAGCACTTAAATCAGGAAAAGCCTATGAAAAGATAAAGGAGATAATAGATGCGCAAGGTGGAGATCCTAACGTTAAACCCGAAGATCTACCAATAGGAGAATATAGGGAGCTTTTTAGAGCAACATCTTCTGGGTATGTCACTCACATAAGCAATAAAGCAATAGTCTCAATAGCAAGGGCTGCAGGTGCTCCAAAGGACAAAGGTGCTGGGATAAGACTTTATGTCAAAGCAGGAGACAACGTAAAACAAGGAGACCCTCTCTTTGAAATATATGCCGAGTCTGAGGAAAGGCTCTCCGAAGCAATAGTGGTTGCAAGACGTAACTGGCCGATCAGAGTTGAAGGAATGCTTTTAAAAGTCCTGGGATAGGGTGGGAGCGGGAGAATATTATTATAAGAGTGTTTTAGTTTCACTAGTGCAAAATGCAAGAGGTGATTGTAGTGAGAGCCTTCATATCTGTAGATCTTGAGGGAATGCCTTATATCGTAAGCAGAGAGCATTTAAGCCTAAAAGGTAGCTTATACAATGAGGCTCGAAAGGTCATGACTGAGATAACAGTCTCCGTGGCCGAGAGCCTGTATAAGGAAGGTTTTGATGAAATCGTCGTAGCTGACAGTCACGGTCCAATGGTGAACATACTTGTTGAGAACCTTCCAGAGTATGTAGAAATTGTAAGAGGTTTCCCTAGACCAGTGAGCATGGTTTCGGGCATAGAAGAGTGTGATGTTGCTCTTTTCCTTGGATATCACGCTAAGATTGGTACGATAAGATCTACGTTCGATCACACGTATAGTGGGTCAGCATTCGAGCTCGTTGAAGTAAACGGAGAACCCGCCAGTGAATATCTCTTAAATGCCTATGTTGCCGGACATTATGAGATACCAGTAATATTAGTTGCAGGAGAAGAAAAACTGCTCGAGGATGTGAAAAAATACACTCCATGGGCAGAAGCAATTGCTCTAAAGAAGTCGTATTCTAGATATTCAGCAATAAGCCCAAGTTTAAAGAGAATAAAAAGGGAGCTTCATGAGGCAGTTATTAGAGCTGTTAGAAAGTACATGGAAGGTCATGAAATGCTTCCACTGAAAGCGAAATATCCAGTGAAAATAAAAATAAGGTTCACTAACAGTGGAATGGCAGACATAGCAGATCTCTTACCATTTGTAAATAGGATTGATGCAAAGACTATTGAATATACTTCAGACGATATTATAGAGGCGTATAAGGTGCTAGAGCTCCTAGCACTAGCTGCTTGTAGTATCTTCAGGTAATATTGACGGGCCATGGTGGAATTAAATTATAGAGGTCTGTAGAATATACAAAGAGCATAAGGAAAAGTCCAAAAAGTCCATAGACGGTAATGTTCTTCTTGGTGAAAATGATGCCTAGATGCATAAAACCCTGTGCCATAACAATGTTCATTCTCTGCCTTTTTGTGAGTAATATCTTCTTGCTTAACGAGATTAAGTCTGAAGATGCTTGGGAGAACATTAGGAATAACCACGTAGTAGGCTATGCAATAATAACGACTGAAAGGATCCTTCATCAAAGCAAAAAACTAATTGAATATGCCCACTTCTTGAGGAAGTATGGATATAAAGTCTATATAGTAACCGAAAAGGACTATGGATATGCAGAAGGTCAAGAGAGAGCATTAAATATAAGGAACTGGTTAAAGAAGCACTATAAAGAGCTCTCTATATTGTACGTCCTCTTAATTGGAAATCCAGACCCTGACGATCCAAGAGATCCTAATGACAATTATGGAGATCTGCCAATGATAATGACATTTCCTTTTAAACAGAACACCAATATTGGAATTCCTACTGACTTCTTTTACGCAGACCTTACGGGATCATGTGATTTAGATGGAGATGGACTTTGTGGAGAATATCCAGATGATATCAAAGAAGGAGGCCCTGATTTTAAGGCAGAAGTCTATGTAGGAAGAATTCCAGTATATGACAATGTAAGCGCATTAGATGAAATCCTTATGAGAATGATGACCAAAATAGAGCCTCCGAGAAGGATACTTCTTGTGCTTGATGTGCTTAATTACAAACATGAGGACTACAAGATGTGGGAAAGAACTGATGGCAAGAATTTTGCAAGTCAGCTCTGGACAAAAAAAGTACATAATCTGTTTGACATTACTGGTATGTACGAGAGAGGAGGTCTAGTTCCTATATCAAACTCCACGCCGTTTTATAAAGTAGAATTAAATCTTGAGAACTTCATTGAAGAGTGGAACAAAGGGTATGGTCTAGTCTTCTGGTCAGCACATGGTGACAAGTATAGTGCATACAGGAAACTATGGGTAAGAGATGATGGGGATGGTGTTGCCGAAAGCGATGAAATTGATATAAAACCCTTCATAAACGTGAGCATTGTTGAAAGATATCTTAGACCAGAGCCTACAGTAGTCTTTCAAGCATCGTGTAACAATGGATACCCTGAAGACCCTAACAACTTACAGTATGTTCTACTAAGAAAAGCTGCTATGGTCACAATAGCTCCAACAAGGGAAGTATGGTATCCTGCAGGTGAATGGTCCCCAGGAGACTTTCCAAGCCAGTTTGAAATAGGATACAGATTCATCTTGGAGATCTCAAAATCAAGACGTATTGGCATAGCATTTTACAACGTTCTTTCTTCGTTTGACATCATAGGATCACAGAGACTGGCAAATATATATGCCTTTAACATATATGGGGATCCATCGTTTAGTCTTTATGGATGGCCAGTTAAAGTAATACATGTGCCACATGATTTTACCACGATATCTGAGGCCCTATCTTACGTTTCTCCTCTTACAACAATTCTCGTGGACAACGGCACATACTCAGACGTGATTATACTTAAAGGGATGATGTACAGCAATGTGAAAATACTCTCAAAATATGGCCACGATAACTGCTCAATAGTGTTTTCGGGGATCTCAAGTTTCAATTTCCTTTATACACCGTGTCTCATTGTTGTCGAGGACACGTGGAATGTTGAAATATGCGGGTTTAAAATTTTTGGCAACGAAGGGCTCATGGGATTCATGATAAAGAACTCTAAAAACGTCACACTAGATGAAAATGTATTTGTAATGCCATCTAACGATATCGGGAGGGTTGAGAATAGCTCTCAAGTGATACTTGAGAAAAATACGTTTCAAAAGTTCTCCATAAGTGTTGGAAACATTAAAATATTATCTTCTAACACTACCATGATCTCAAATAATACGTTTGAAAATATCGTGCTTCTATTTGTCGAAAGCCATGGGAATACTATAAAAGACAATTTGTTCAAGTATGGCGGGGTAATCTTGAGATGGTCCTATAACAACACGTTCTTTAATAATACCATAGGAGAACTCCCTCTTATTTATGTAGAGCGAGCAAAAAACGTTATCGTAGAAGGGCCCTGTAGTGAAATAATTGTGCTAGAAGCCGAGACAGTAACCATAAGAAACGTATCACTAAGGAATCTCTACCTCGGGATTTATGTGATTAGTTCATCAAGAATACTCCTAGAGAATGTGACAATAGTTGATAGCTATTATGGAATTGTCCTTGAAGGAGTGACTCTCGTAAAAGCCCGTAACATAACACTCCAAAACAATATGTACGGCTTTCAGGTGAGTCAAGGAAACGACATTGGTATCCTCTGGAGCAGGGTCATTGAAGACAGGAGGGGCATCATAATTATTTCGTGTGATAACGTTACTTTAGTATACAATATATTTTCGAAGAATTCAATAGCAATAAGTGTGCTAAAAAGCTCTAATGTCAGCATATTTCTTAACGATCTTGTTAAAAATCTATTGGACATATTCTCGATTAGGTCTAGTGTCTATCTATGGTCCCCGAGGGAGATCACATACATTCATGAAGGTAAGAGAATGAAATCCTTTCTTGGGAACTACTGGGGCAATATAACTGAGAGAGATAAGAACAATGATGGTATTTTGGACGATCCGTATGATATCAATGGAGAGCTCGTGGACAAGTATCCACTAGCTATGTCCTTTAAATATTACCTTGGCATTACCCCAAGGGCAGTCTTCACATATTCTCCAACTAATCCTCATATCTTTGAAAAGATTGTGTTCAACGCATCAGAATCATATGGCATTAATAGCCACATAGTGAAATACGAGTGGGACTTTGGGGACGGATGCAAAGGATACGGGCCTATTGTAAAACACAGATATTGGATCCCAGGGAAATATAAGGTCACTCTTACAGTATATGACAATAATGGGATTTTCTCTACTTATACCGTTGAAATAAAGGTCACAGTGCCAGTAGTACCTATAGCTTTTCTCGTGACTATTGGAGCACTCATTATATACATGCTTATTGCAAAGAAGAGAAAAAATTCATAAGCATTGTTCCAATCAGTTCTTAGATTTTCCAACGATAAGGTGAAAACTCATGTGTTGGAAAGAGATTCCAAAAATACAAGGGCATACATAATATATCACACGATGATCTCACTTCCTTTGCGGGCTTTCCTCTCCGTGAGTGGGTAGCTTTCGAGGATGACTGTCCTCGTGAGCTTGGCCATTTCACTCCTCCTGCATTTCCTCCTCGGGAATCATCCAGAGCTTTCCCATCCTGATTGCTTTTATCTTCTCGTTGCATATTCACCGAAGGATGGTGACGCGATGGGGGTTTAGTATTCTCGCGACTTCAGAGACCTTGTATAGTTTTGGCATGGTGCATCAAAAATAGGTATAAATGCGAGTAATATTTAAATATTTTGGTAGAAGCATATTTTAAGAACTGCCTAACTTCCTTTTCATTTGCAGATTTCCTTGTAATATCGAGAAGACCTTCCATCATGTCTATACCAACAACGTTATGTCCAAGTTCTGCAAGCTTAATTGCGTGTCTTCCAAATCCACATGCAAGATCTAAAATCCTTTTTGGTTTATCTAACTCAGGAACTCTCACTAGAAAGTTTACTTCCTTGTCTGTGCGCTCTTCTGTAAGCTTCTCTGAGTAAAAATACATGTAATCTTCGACTTCAAACACATCTTCTATGTTAAATTCGGACATTAAAATCACTAAGCAATACAATTACATTAATATCTAAAGGCTATCTTTTATGACGATAATTACTATTGAATTGACATTTGTCCTAGTAGGGCCTGTGAATAACAAGGCATTGGCATTTCTTAAGGCTTCGTAGGCATTATGTTTTCTTAGGACTCTCTCAATGTTAACACCTTTTTTCTCCAAGATCTCAGCAGTATAAGAATCCACAAGTCCTCCAGCTGCATCTGTTGGACCATCAGTACCGTCTGTATCTGCAGCAAGTACAGCAACACCTCTTAGCTTCTTAATTTTTCGAGCAATACTCAGAGCAAGCTCTTGATTTGGTCCTCCTTTACCTATGTTCTCCTTTAGCGTGACGGTAGTCTCCCCTCCTGCTATCAATATACACGGTCTCTTGAATGGTCTACCCTTTTTATAGATCTCCTCTACTATAGAGCCTAAACTGGTTCCTACGTCTTTGGCTTCTCCTTCAAGTGTCGTAGTAAGGATGTGTGCCTTAAATCCCAGCTCTTCAGCTTTTTTCTGTGCAGCTTCACATGCGATAGTGTTTCCCGCTATAAGAAAGTTATGTACGTTTGGAAGATCTTCTTTTACTGTTTCTTCGACAAAACCCTTGAGGCCAAGTTTTATGTGCCTTTTTACGCTTTCTGGAAGCTTTTTCCACAAGTTATATGTCTTTAGGATCTCATATGCATCCTTAAACGTCGTAGGATCACTCACTGTTGGTCCTGAGGCTATGACCTCTAAATTGTCTCCTACTACGTCAGATATAATCATGGCTATAATAGTGCCCTTAACCATCCGGGCAAGTTTTCCTCCTTTTACCTTAGATATGTGCTTCCTAACAACGTTTATTTCATGTATTCTAGCACCACTTTTTACAAGGAGCTCATGCGTCTTAATAAGATCATTAAGGCTTATTCCATCCTCTGGAAGCGTGAAAAGTGCTGAACCCCCTCCAGATATTAAGACAATAACTATATCATTTTCACGAACCTTTTTCATAAGTTCTATTCCGCGTATGGTTCCCTTTAGGGAGTTCTCATCGGGTACTGGGTGTCCTGCTTCTATCACTTTTACCTTCTTTAAGGGCGCTGTATATCCGTATTTAGTAATTGCTAGTCCTTCCTTCAGTAGGTCTTCAAGGGTTTCCTCAACAGCTTTTGCCATTGGACAGGCTGCTTTACCAAAAGCCAATACGTAGACATCTCCACGAATATCGAACGACTTTCCCATGATCGTTAGCTTATTTTCTTCTAATTTTAAGGCATTTCTTACAGCATTGTATGGGTCTGCACTTTTTAAGACCTCTTTGAACACCTCAAGCGCTATCTTTTTGGGTTCTCTATCGCCATGTGTTAGTAGTTCTTGTTCATTTATTCTCATAGGAATCACTTACAGATGATATAGTCTTTGAACAATTCCTTAAGCTCATTAGAGTTAGAGTACACTCTGATTGAAATCATATTTTCTATTTTTATTAGAAGAAAAGCCTCTCCATTTTTTATAATTAGCTTTATCGTATCTAGTTCGTTTTCTTTAATCTTTCTTATGGCATAATCAAGTTTTTCCTCATTTGTAGAAAGCTGATCGTCTATAAGTGAAACTTCATGCTCAACATCGATCTTATGGATCTTCATAATCCTTTTAAGAGCTTGTAAGAGGAGTTTCTCCCTACGGGGTGGTTAGTGTGATCTCGTGGAATCTTAATCCCAGTCTCTGCTTCTCGAGGACTATAATCCCGTAGGGATTAGCCTTCATCAGCCCTTCATTGGGAGTTCTTCCCTCGAAGCCTTCAATCCTTTTGGACTCCTGGCATTCCACATCCGAGGGTTTAAGGCTGCGATAAAAATCCCTATCCTCGACCAAACCGCAATTCGGGCATTTCATTAATTGCCCCTTTGGGGTATTAGCAGATTCCTGCAGTGGGGCCTCCATACTAGCCACAACAATTACACAATCCCTTCTATATATTAAACTACCACAAAAACAGCTTAAAACGGCTC
>JAGGXY010000112.1:0-7556 GCA_021162855.1 Methanobacteriota archaeon | reverse complement strand
CCTATATGGTCCTGCAATTCCGTTCTCGTCTGTGATGTAGAACACTGGTGCGGATCCCTCAAGCTGGAATGCTACTAGAGCTCCTGGTAGTGGCTCTAGTGTTTCAGGATCAAGTATCTTGATCCTCACTGGGACAAGTGCCACATACATTGTTGGCTCCTTGCCCGTAGTGACGTCCACTATTGGCCTGAGCTTGACCTTAACTGTGAACGGTATCTCCATGGCGTTCTTGTATCCATCAATGTCTGCGATGATATAACCTCTGAGACCATACTTCGCAAGGAGCTCAGTTCCTGGCATGTTGATACTGTACGTTAACGTTATCGTTATAGGCTCACTTAGACTGTTTCCTGAGACTTCTATCTGTGCTCCGGAGTTCTTAGGTATTGACAGGAACGTGAGTGCATACTTACCGTCTATGACAGAGTATCCGTAGACTTCTATATAGTAAACTCCGTCTGCTGGGTCGTAGATCTTTATCTTTTCATCTCCAGAGGGCGTCGCACTTGATGCCACGATGTTGCCCTCTGCATCTAGCAAGTACAAATCGAGATCATCAAGGTCTGAAACGTCGTCCAATGTCACCTCAAGAATTGCCGCATTCTCTACAGTAAATGGTCCGTAGATCTTGTAGTCTCCAGTAGCCTCGAGTGAGTCCTCGTAGATCTTTGGTTCGGCTGGTCCATAGACCTTGAAGCTCACAGGTAGGTCAAGCGGTACTTCAGAGGCTATCGTTATGTTCGTGCTCACAGTATCACGATAGTATCCTGCAAGGGTTATGTCGTCTGGCTCGACCTTAATAAGTGTTGCAGTGGCATCATACGTGACGTATCCTGTACCAGGTGCATTCGTGAGGTGTAGTCTTAGTCCGTAGATTCCTGGCTCTGTAGCCTGTCCAATTATGAGCTCCTTCGTAGGCTCTCCTGTGTTCGTATAAGGTATGTAGAGTCCATAATAATCATATGTCACGAAGCTTCCTGCTATTGGCTCTAGTCCATATGGACCATAGTAGACTTGCAGATCCTCATTCCCTGATGTTGGGAATATGTAGTAGCTATACGATGGTCCGAATAGCCATGCGTCGATGTCCGTCATTGGGTTGCTCCATTCTACTGTAGCAAGGATGTAATCATTGCTGTCGGCATCTGGAACCTCGAAGTGGAAGATTCTCCAGTCTCCACTGTTCCTGTATCCACTATAGTTCGTCTCAGCAGCAGCGTACATAGCAGTGTTCCTATAGAATGTCTCCTCATCTGCTGGTGTGATCTTTATGTAGTTCTCAGTTGTTGGCACGACGTTGATAGCAATTGGTATGGCATGTACCTCCACAAGAGCTCCGCTCTCGTTATAGGCCTCTATGAATATCATTGGCTCGTAGAATCCTGGGACTGTATCCTCTGGTACAGTAACTGTAACCTCTACCGTGGTCGTTTCTCCAGACGACAGTATCACCGTAGGTGTTACCTCAACCTGAGGTACATTCTCTGGTATATCAATTCCATACTGTTCTACGGTGAGTGTGATCGTCTTCCCATCTATGTCATATGAGCCGTTCCAATAACCGTGAGCTACTCCAAAGATCAATCCATAGTTGCTAACGCCAAGCTCTTTGGCGTGCATCTCAAGCCACTGCGTTGGCACTCCCACTGTTACTGCAACGCTCTCTGCCCAGTATACGGCATAGTCTGCTCTCATGATTTCAAATGCGATCTCATTTGTCTGCATCTGTCCATCATCATTAAGATCGAACCATGTGAAGTCAAGCTCTCCGCGTGGCTCATCAGGCTCTATTATACCATCTCCGTTAACATCTACTGGTAATGTTATAACGCCATCTCCATCAATGTCAGCGAACGCTATTCCATCTCCATCAAGGTCGAACCAGTAGTATGCAGCCACGGAATATCTGTTGTTTGCCTCTCCATCATTTTCTGGATCATAGATC
Organism: Methanobacteriota archaeon; assembly: GCA_021162855.1. GTDB lineage: Archaea > Thermoplasmatota > B47-G6 > B47-G6 > B47-G6 > B47-G6. The sequence continues at coordinate 5,611 of JAGGXY010000112.1, read as the reverse complement.
TCTGCTGGGACATCAACACGTGCAACTACGAACCTCGTGTCTGGGTTCAAGTCTACCTTGATCATATACGGATATAAATCCCATGTTATCCCTTGGTCAGCAAGCTGTTCTCCCGCGAGGTTTATCTTAATTGGATATGTCTTCTCATCGATAAGCGTGTAGTATCCTGCGAAGATCACATACGTCTTATTGTCTCCATAGTTCGTGAGCGTAATCTCCTTGGTTACACTCTCTCCTGGCTTGAGATAGTTCAGGAATGCTGGATAGTCGGTCTCACCAATCTGCATCGTCGTGGGTCTTATAAGTGTGCCATCAGTCTCAGTAGCAAGCTTTACAGCATTGTATGCATTAAGGAATCCTGTTCCCTGGAATACTCCAGGATATCCTTGATCTTCAGCAGCGCTCTTAAGGATGTCCTTTACTAGATCACTCGTTGGCCACTCCCCATGCTTGTCCTTATATGCTTCGTATACCAATGCTGTTATACCTGCCGTAAGAGGCGTTGCCAGCGAGGTTCCACCCCAGATTCCATATAGACCTTCCCAGATTGGCGTGTATCCAGTAGCCCATGCACCCACAGACGTCACATCAGGCTTCACTTGACCTAGTGCTGTTGGGCCTCTTGATGAGAAGAATATTATCTGACCATAAGGTGGTGTGAGCACATAATAGCCGTAATAGTCCATCATCCACGCGTAGTAGTCGTTGATCCTATTGTATGTATCATAATACCAGAACTCAGTTGCGGCACCTGCGGTCACGATCGCTGGAGCTGCTCCAGGTGGGGTTACAGTACCAAGGCCTATACCATCATTAGCCGCTGCTGCCACATAAGTCGTCGTTGGGTTGAGTATGCGTGCTATATAATCGTAGAACCTAGAATAGTAGTCCCAACCTGGGTTGGGGTACCATGAGCTTCCATATGACATTGAGACTACCTGTGGGTCATCATCTGTTCCAGGCACTCCATCGTTACCGTAAACTGTGTAAATCAATGACCAGTAGACGTTACCCACATAGAAGTTACCTACTGCTATTATCTTTGCACCAGGAGCCATTCCAGATGCTGGGCCAGCGTTTGGATTACCTACAACTGCAGCAGCACATAGTGTACCGTGGTCGTCACCGTACTCAGTAGCTGGGGCATACATAAACGCTACTAGGCTTAGTTCATCTGGTATCTTAGCCTGATCACCGAAGAGGACGTCTGAGAATGGTATTGGACTCTCACCATCTGCTATGAAGTAAACAAGCCCTGAAGACACATCTGGGAATTCATCTCCGTCAAGGTCTAGGGCCACAATAGGATTATCTTTGGTGACTTTCTCCTCTGGCTCGAACTCATGGTTCAGGTTAAGATCTACATAGATCGTCTCAGAATCAACAACTAGAACAGTGAATGGTTCATTAGTGATTCCACTTGCTATGTATGAGTTATCTGGGTGTAATCCTATGTGGTACTCTCCATTTGGGTTTAGGCTCTCATCAGCTAATGTGTAAGTGACGTTCTCTCCTAGGTATGGATTATACCATACGATCTTGCCATCTGATGCCTTAACAACATCTGATGTGTCTGCATAGTGACTGTATGCATATCTCGATCCCACTGGAATTCCAACGCCAAATCCGTACGCTCCATAGAACTGATAGAGCTCAAGTGATGTTGGGTCAAAAGCTATTGGCCATCCACTGTTTGGATCCACTGCCCATGTTCCATAAAGTCCTGGGTTTGCGAAGTCAACTCCACTGTCCACGACTGCTACTTTAACGCCCTTTCCCGTGTATCCCAGCTCGTTCCAAACGTCATATGCTCCCTGTAGATACTTCGTGAAGAATGTCTGAGGAACATCTCCCTCTGGCTTTATCTTCATGTATCCTGCAACTGTTGGCTCAATAAGTTTGCTGACATAGTATATACCATCAAGCTTTTGGGCCTTTAGTGCTATTGTATCAGGAACGTATAATCTTATGGCCTTTATTGGTAGTTTACCTGCATTCACTGCCTTAACAGCATTTATAAGGTTCTCTGGGAGTCCATTTATCTTGAGAAGCGTTGCTAGTTTTGATAGGTCATTACCAATGAAGTAGTACCAATGCCAGCTCCCAGTTATCGGTGTGCTCTCTGTAGTCTCTTGAACATTAGTGGTCTCTGCTGTTCCAGAATAAGTAAACACAGGCACCATGCTGACCAGTGATGATGCAACTATTGCTAGAACTAGGGCTACAGCAATCAAGCTTCTCCAACGACTCATGCTATTCACCTTAGGTTTGTAATACCATAGTCATGCCACTATACTTAAAGTATTGTAATAGGGGGTTATTTAAGTTATCACTTCTTGCGATATATTTAGGGTTCGACAACAGTTTCCGATTTGTGTAACGTTTAAATACAATAATTAAGTAATATGCTCCTGCCCGAGGTGTGGGTCTAGACTAAACCCGAATGGACAGAAGCTCAAGCCAGGATGTGGGGAGCCCCACTCCCCCGAACACTCCCCAATAAAAGAGGACAAAACAGGAGAACTCCTCAAGGCGGTTATTTAAACCACCTTGAGGAGAGAACGGTGGTCGCCCGTGTGTTATATTTCAGCAACAAGGGAAACTTGCGGAATGCATGCAAGCTTCCTCTTTAGAGCTTCATCATTGATCAGCGCATTATGGGGATGGTTTTTACGGGAGATGAGCATTATCCTCCCGCCTCTGCTGGCTATCCTGCCGTCATCGAGGTGGTCTTATCCAGTATTTATCCCTCTTTCCTTCATTCAAAATGTTTCTATGGTTGCCGAAAATACCAATGTACTTATTTGATGGCATTGTCTATACCTAGGATCTCATCTGACCTCCTCCCCGCCCTGAAGTGCGAGGCTTCCAGCCCACAAGGTGGTGAGTTGGATCTCATGTGAGTCTTGTGTGATGTATGACCAAGGAGACAACATGTTTATGGTACGGTCAAAATTACTAACATACGATTAGGCTGAGTAAGAGATAAAGCCAAAGAGGGCGCTTTGATGTCTCCTGTCTCAAGTAAAAGGCATATATACAATAGTGGGAAGTATACATTTGTACTATCTGGAGATCTTCCAAATCTTTCAATAGAAGAAATAAAGGGTCTTTTAGAGGCCTATGGAGTAAACTACAGGATCATATACAAAGATAACTACTTAGCAGTATTTGAAGCCGAGGATCTCAAAAGCGTAAGAATACACCATAGATTTTCCCTAATAAAAATCCTCTCATCATTTCTCGGTATATATTCTGATGTTAACGAGTTAGTCGATAGAATATCTAGGATTACAAGCTTTTTCAAGGATAAAAAGTTTCATGTAAGGGTCATTAAGTTTGGCTCAGGATGGAAACGCGTGGACTCAGTAGAGCTTTCTAAGAAGATCGGGAAGATAATCTTCTCTAGCACCCATGCAAGGGTGGACTTTTCCTCTCCTGATGTGATTCTTCATGTGTACATGTCTAATAAAATAGTCCTCGGAATTCCAATTGGCTACAGGACAGATAAGGTTCTACTAAGAAGACCTAGCAAGAGGCCTTTCTCTAAACCTGTTAGTATGGATCCACGTGTAGCAAGGGCTATGGTCAATATGGCAAGAGTAAGAGAGGGAGATCGCATCTTGGATCCTTTCTGTGGTACTGGGGCAATACTCATAGAGGCAGGCCTCATGGGGATGCGCGTCCTCGGAAGTGATATAAGTGAAGAAATGGTCAAAGGGACACTGAAGAACTTAGAATACTTTGGAATAAAGCCTGAGAAAATAGTCCAATGTGATGTAAGAAATATAGAAGACCACTTTGAAGAGGTCGATGCCATAGTCTGCGATCCCCCCTATGGAAGGGCTGCATCCACGCATGGTGACTCTCTAGAAGAGCTCTATCACAACGCATTCAAGGCGTTTAAGAAGGTCCTTAAGCCAGAAGGATACGCTGTTGTCTGCTTTTCTGACAGAAAATATCACTATGAGATAGGGGCCAAGTACATGAAATTGATCTCAATAGTCTCATATAGGGTTCATAAATCCTTAACAAGGTATATAGGAGTCTATCTAAACTCTTTAGGGTGAGTAATTTGCTAAGTGAGTTTAAGATATTTTTCATTGGCGTAGGTGGAACTCATCCTACAAAGAAACATTTTCCCCCAAGTATAGCCGTTAAACTAGATTCTGATATACTTCTGTTGGATTGTGGTGAAGGCTGCGTTCGTGGGCTTTTCCACTTTGGGATAAGTAGTCTCAAAATAAGGTTTGTCGTGCTCACGCACCTTCACGGTGATCACGTTTTTGGACTGCCGAGCTTGATTCATACGATGGCATTATATAACAGGAACTCTGACTTGTACATCATAGGACCTAAAGGCACCTTAAATTTTGTCCAAGAACTTGTAAGCATCTTTCCATATTACCCATCATACAAAATACTCGTCAAAGAAGTATCTAAAGGAGATATTATAGAACTCGAGAAATATCGTATATCATTTGGTCCAGCAGATCATGATTGTGAAGCCATATCTGTAAGAATCGACGAAAAGGCACCCATTTACAAAATAGATATGGAAAAAGTTAGAAAGTTTGGAATTTACGATAAAAAGAAATTGAAAGATCTGAGCATAGGCAAAGAGATATCCATAAACGATGTTATAGTAACACCAGAGGACGTTTCCAAGTTTAAGATAATACCTAGATCTGTTGTTTATTCTGGAGATACACGACCATTAAAAGAGATGATAGAGTTTGCTAAAAATAGTAGAGTATTGATTCATGATTCAACTTACTTAAGCAGTATGAAAGAAGTAGCTAAAGAGTATGCACATTCAACAGCAGAAGATGCGGCAAGAATTGCATTAGAAGCCCATGTAGACTTCCTATTTCTTTTTCATTACAGTCCAAGGATAAAAGACGAAAAAGCATTGGTGAAAGAGGCCAGGGCAATTTTCCCTAGATCTGCACTCTCAAGGGATCTTACATGTTTTAAAGTCCCGAGAAAGTATGTCGAAATAAAGTCAAATAGGGTCTTGTATGTGTGACTTCAAAGATCCAAAAGGTCATCATCAGAGAGCCTCTTAGGCTCTACGTTAGGAGGCAGCGTGGAGGGTGCGAGGTAGTTTATGATTTCGTTTACGTTTTCTCCTTCTTCTGCTTCTATATCAACCTCGATGTCTCCCAATGGCCCCTCTGATACTGAGAAGTTCACGCGACCTATTGTCGCGACCTGTTTGTTTATCTTAAATATTATATGATTTTCAACGATAGATGACATAAAAACATCCCTTGCAGTGTCTCTAATCCTCTGCTTCTCTAAGAGCTCTTTTAGATTCTTCAAGTCTGTTGTCTCCGCTATAATTACATCTTCTTCTATTTTCATGCTTGCATCTGGGAATATATTTAATATGGCATTCTTCACCTTTTCTTCGTCTTCTGTAGGATTTAAAGGTACTCTAATTCTCACCTTCATTTCCATCACGCTTGTAGGTTCAGGGGGTTCTCCCTATGGGGGAGTTAGTGTGATCTTGTGGAATTTCATCCCAATTCTTTGTTTTTCTGTTGCCATGATCCTGTAGGGGTTGGCATTCATAGGCCCTTCATTGGGAGTTCTTCCCTCGGGATCT
>JAGGXY010000053.1:0-4036 GCA_021162855.1 Methanobacteriota archaeon | reverse complement strand
CCGATATCTTTAAGTCTGTGCTCTTAATTTTTAAATGTTTTGTCCCCCGATGACATGCAAAATGCTCACAAAGAAAAGAACAGTTTCATAAGGCGCTAATAAGTTTTACAATTATGCTTTTTATCATCTACAAACAGCTCTCCTTTATCCTTAATATAAGGAAACAGTTTCCCAGAAGCCCTAGTAGGCCACTAAAGAACATTAAGGCAGGTGCAATATTGTATAGGATACCTCCAATCCAAGGACTTGGAACAGATGCAACAATACGATAGAAGTTTGCCCTCGAATAAACTCTTCCAAGTTCTGTCTTGTTGTCAGTTATCCTGGAAACCGAGACATTAAATCCCGGACCCCAAAAGGCTACAGAGAGACCTATAAAAGCTGATGCCAATATCATTTCTAGAGGGGTCTTACCTATAATTAGTATAAGCGCTGCTAAGGCTCCTGTGATCTCTGAAAAAAGAAGGCTGAGACGATAGCCTATTTTATCTACGAGATGCCCAGAAGGTATAACCGCTATTGAAGAGACAATACCTCTTGTGGTACTTATGAGACCAATTATATCCTCCGTGAACCCTAAATATTCCTTGAAATAGGAGTTCATCATTGGCATCCAAAATCTCCATGAAACTCTATCTATTATAAAGAAAGTCTGGAGACCAAGCTCTTTTCTTTTAGGTATCATACCTCTTATGAATTCTCTAATGGAAAATTTTTCATATGTCTTATTTTTTGAGCCCTCCTCTATCCCTAGTATAAATATCATCCCAAGGATCATAAGGAACGAGGCTGCTGTAAATATAATGTCATAGCCTAAGTACACAATGATGAGACCAGATATGTAAGGTACTACTGCTCTTGATAATTGCATTGGCAGAGAAAGGGCAGCAAATGCTTTTCCAATGCTTCTCTCGCTAACATTTTCAGCAACGAATGCCCCTCTAGCAGGAGTCCACGAATACATTGAGAGCTGGGAGAGTATATATGCGAGTAAGATCCCATAATAGTTCCTCATAAGAAGGACAACTAATGGAGCAAGCGCTCTTAAAACAGTCGAGAGCATCATGACAGATCTTCTACCAATGGCATCAGACAAATAACCGAATAATGGGAGAAATATAACGCTCACTCCTGTCGCTATTGTCGAGACAATTCCTATTTGTGATGTGGTCATGGAAACTACTGACACAGCATAAACCGGGAGGAATGTCATGAATATTTGTGCCCCGATGCCTCTTACAGCTGACACAGCGAAAAGCAATGAGAGACTGCGCGATGAAGCCCTGCTCATATTAATGTACCTCCAGTGGATCATTAATTTGACATTGTTCTATTTAGAATTAGGATAGAACTATAAGCTTTGAGTATTCTGCAGTCGTTCGGGTCAGCAGTAACTTTTGCGGTAGTTGTGACTTCTCGCGTTCTCGTAGCTTTTTAGCTTTAGTAGTCCTTGTTTGAACTTAGAACCTCATAACTATGAAGTTTATCGTTTAGTACCTCGAGGACATAATGTCTAAAAGGAATACCAATCCAACAGTTACATAGAATATCGTTGGAAGGGCTATCACCACGTAGGCTGCCATGAACTCTCTTATCCACATTCCAAGGATCGCACTAAATCTTGGGTCTATTACGGTAACCATACTTGCTATATATCCAGGAATGGAAACTATAGGCCAAGCAACAGCCACGACCCTCGAGAGGCCTATCGACGAAGAGCTAAATAGTAGTTCTTCAGAGAAGCCTTTTAGAACCCTAACAGCAAACAGCACAGAAACCGTACTTAATGCTAACGTGAGGATATAATAAAGACCATTCTCCTCAGTGTAGAACTCCTTTCCGGGAAATATCACAGAGGTTGTCATGTGTTTATATATAAATACAAATCCCACGATGATCATGAGGAGTTTCGTTATCATAAGACAATAAATATTATTCTGAACTTTTGGGCTTGAATACTTTGAAAGTGCTAGAAGCCCTACGTAGAAGTAAGTAAATGTGTATACTGCTGAAAGTAGCACACTATAGGAAAGAAGCATTACAGGATCCTCATTGCCAACTATATACATCCTTATGGAAATGTAAAGAAGAGGCAATAGGATTACGTGGGGAATTAAGTATCTTAAAAAGCTCCTCGAAAACGAGGCCATACTCAAGATTACAATTATGATACTTATCGTCGTGTAAAGATAGAAGCCAGAGTTACAGAATTTTTCTTGAATCTCAGGATTATAAGATAGAACTGCAGTGAGGAATATCCACGAAAGAGGAAAAAATAAACCAGAAAGACCAACGAGGGCTTTTATGAGCTTTACATCATTCTCTAAGGCCCACGTGGCCATAGAAATTCCCTCAAACAATTAAATATGCTACTAGTGCTACCATGAACGCCACAATAAGGTTATCCACATCTTTGTAGCTGAGAAACTCTACGAGAGTTGCTACAAGGACTATAAAAAAGTATTTTCCAGAGCTCTGGAAGATATCCAAGGACAACGTACGAAAGCGTTGGTATGCTTATGAGCGATCCCAAGAACATCCCAAGTGATCCTAAACCACTCTTTTTCACACCTTTCCATATTTCAATATGTCTCTTGGCATATTGTCCAAATATCGGAGCAAGACCATCTCCAAAGCCTACTGCAGCGATTCCAGCAAGTGCTGGGAACTGATCTTTTCCAAGTGGTGTTCCATGCCAGAATACTAATGTCAGCACTATGGTCATCACGGGAAAATACAAGACTCCTCTTAGAAGTTCCTTTGGATCCCCAGTCCTCGTCATGCTTCTAACAGTAGGATCATCAGGTCCCTTTGTCATTGCAACATAGATGAGAAGCCCTATCCATATACCAGGCGTCACGCAGAAGAAGTAAGGCGCAGTAGTACCTTCATAAAGGGGCCAAAATAGTACCATGCCACCTGCCCACATGTGTACTATCTTTCTTGAGAGACCCTGTGATATGACTTTCTTCTTCACGAGTTTGTCCGTCAGCGCTACAATAAATATCGTGTACAGAAATTGAAGGAAAGCTATCAACGCATTATATAGATATTCGTTCATAGGTCATCCTCTCACTAAAGTCCCTGGATTCTCTCCCTTGAACACCCTCTTAATGTTTTCAGGCTTTAAGCCATTTATAATATAAACTGGGATTTCCTCAGGGATTCTCATTATGCTCTCTGCTTTCTTCTTCATAGCACCGCTAAAGTCTTCAGAAGATCTTGCAAACTTCAAAAGGTTCTCACGAGATATCTCCTTTATGAGCTTTGCATTCGGATTCTTCTTGGGGTCATCAGTGAATATCCCGTCAACATCTACACAGAACACAACTGCATCTATCTCCTCTCTGAAGATCATTGAGAGTTCAGCGACAATGTCATCTCCAGATATAACTTTTAGTCCAAGCTCTTTGTCTAGTATACCATCTCCAAATAGGACAGGCACAAAACCATACTTCAAGAATTCCTCTAGTGGCTTCTTATTCCATAAACCATAGCTAACCATATTTGCAGGTCCGAACGTCACTGCAGGTATACCGTTTGAAATAAGAGCTTCTAAGAATCTCATATGTAGTTTCAACACATGTAGCCTCGTATCTGCCCACTCAATAGTATTCTCTCTAAGACCCTCCCAAAGTCTATATTTTATCGCTAGTGGATGACCGTACGAGCCAACTCCATGTACTAGGATCCCTTTAAAGCCTTTTAACACCCTAGCGATCTCATTTGCTATCTTTTCTCGATACGAGAATGGTCTAGTTTTGTCAGTGAGAACGCTACCACCTATCTTCACTACATACATGTGCTTCACCACTATAGCCTTAGTGATGGCAATCTCACAAGGTAAGAAAACGACTTAATAAGTTGGCTTAATCTTAATTCAGCTCAATCTTATATTAATATTATTAACCGTTTCCTCTTGCATTATATTTTAGTTGTTTCTAGTACTTGCGAGGATAAGTAGAGTGCTCTTGTAGTGCGAGGGTTATCCTCAAGATCCAGGATCACGAGCTCCTTAGCGGATTCTCACTAGCCT
>JAGGXY010000126.1:0-10560 GCA_021162855.1 Methanobacteriota archaeon | reverse complement strand
CGGCTATGGTAAGGAGTATATATTAGAGGGAAGGAGGTTCAGCGGACGTGGTCTTTTATAGTCATACGCCCGCCTTGGGGCACATCAACCCCAACCCCCTCAGGGTTCATCGGGAGTATATCATCGGTCTCGCCCCCGTTCAGGGTGATCCCACTCCCCCTCCTCATCCGCATTGGAGGGGAAGGAAAACCCCACATTCTTAGCTCGAGTCCGTCACATTTTCCTATGGTCTTAAGCTGTGGGATTTTGACGCTTTAGTCGTGGGCTGGATTATGTTTCGGGAGGGGGTATAAATGTGTTGCGGTTGTAGGTTGTCTATCAATGTCTATGAAAATTGTTACTGCTCCGCAAGCTGTTTTCTGATATGTCGCCGCTAAGTATGAGTAATATTTAAAATATTCTGGCAGAAACACATCAGAAAACAGCCTTCGTTAAAAACCTTTCATATAGAAATCTTTAAATGGGGTTTATCCTCAAAGTTTAACAATAGGGTGCTGAAAATGGATAGGAAATCACTTATTGAGAAAGATCCTTTCAGAAAACTTGCTAAGATAAAGGCCTTGGAAGTCCTGATAAGTGCTGGATGGACCTTTGAAGGTGCGCTTGAGGTTCTGGAGATGACTAAGGAGGATTACGAAAGATGGTTAAATGAACTCAAGGAGAAGAATTTCCTGTGAGGATGTTGTGCCATGGATCCAGCTACTGAAGCCGTGACGAAGCTCATAGCGACTATAGGGATCGCTGGCATAATAGGGTTCGCGGTTGGCTATGCCCTTAAAAAGGTGTTCAAGTTAGCCCTGATAGTTCTTGGAATATTCCTCCTTGGAATCTTTTACTTTGAATATGTAGGAATTATAGAGATACACTACGACAAACTTCTCTCATGGGCGGAGTCCATAGTGAATACTGTTCTGGGTTACTCTTCAGCAATATATAATAACGCTGTGGCATCTATACCAACTGCTGCTGGATTCGCTGCTGGTTTCGCACTTGGTTTCAAGAAAGGATAAGACACTCTAATGTAAAGTCTGCAATGAGCTCTATAAAATTAGTACTTTCGACATATAAACATACTAAGCAATCTTTCTTTATCTGTTGGGATTTTATGCGAATTCATTAATAGTGTTGGCTATCAGATGGTATGAACAGCATATTTCTAGGTGAAAGCAAATATAAAAACTGAAAGAACTCCTTATATTAAATTGTATGAGATTTATGCGATCCAGCACAGTCTTAACGTATTATAATGATGTAAAAACACTCTTTTGAGGTGATTACGTTGCTCGTGGTATTCATTAGGCATGGAAAAGCAGAACCAGCCTCTAAGGGAAAAAGTGATGAAGAACGAGAGCTCACTAGTGAAGGCATTAGAAGTATAGAACACCTCTCTAAGGTATTGCCAGTAAAACCCAAAAGGATCTATACAAGTCCACTAAAAAGAGCACTTCAGACGGCAGAAATCTTAAGAAAGCACCTTGGTGGGGAGATAATCGTGACAGAGGCATTGTCTCCAAAGAAGGCTTCCATAGAAAGTATAAAAGATCTTGAAATAGCTGACAACGATATTCTTGTGGGTCATAGCCCAAGCATAGAAGTAATAATCTCTAAGCTTATTGGTGGAGGACTGGTAAAACTGAAAGCTGGTGGAGCTGCTGGTATAGAGCTTGAGAAACCAGAAGAAGGTTCTGGGGTTCTAGTATTTCTACTACAACCGTTTTTGTATGAAAGCCTCCGTTGAAGAGGTGTTGTTCTGTGTGTAGGGTAACACTTGTCATAGGAGATCAAAACGGTGTGGGAACCGCAAGTAAGATACTTGATGCCTTTGTTAAGGCAAGTAAACGCGAGGTCTTTCATGACAGCATTCAAAGTCATAAGGATGGTTGGGGTTATGTTCTTGTAACCTTTCAAGAGGGAGACTTGGAGGCACAGCCCACTAAAGTGATCACATATAAGACCTCTAAACCCGTGTTCTCAGATGAAACTGGCATCAATAATCTGAAGGACACTCTAAAAGCTTCCGAGGAATATGTCCTAATAGTGCACTCAAGAGCTGCTTCCCAGGGAAAGGTCAATGCTTTTAACGCTCATCCTTTTCACTTCTCAGGCAAGAGTTATGAGCTATGGATAGTGCACAATGGGAGCATGAACAGCGAGGAACTGTCTAAAGAATTAGGTATAACTCATATAAGTGTTGTCTCAGACACGTACCTGCTTGGGAGGTATGTCTACGAGCGATTAGAATCCCCAAGTCTTGATACTATAAAGGACGTCTTCTCTTGCGCAAAGGGTTTCACGAAAACTGCTATGGTTACTATGTCACTCTTCTATGAGCGCACAAATGATGAGATGCATGTGTTTGTGACTAACTACTTTAAACAGAGGGAGGAGTATTATTCTCTTTATCTCTTAGATCTAAAAGATGAGGGCTTGTTCAGCGTCTACTCACCCACCGTAGGCTATTACCTAAAAGACTATAATGAATACCAAGAGGGTATTGAAGGATCTAAGATTCCAAATGAACACTTCCTTTACGTGAAGCTTCCTAGGAGGTCTAAAATGGTACTGCTTGCATGGGAAGAGGGCAAGCTATAGATTACTCAATTTTTCTTCGCTTTTTGACCTATTTTCTCTTATATACTCAATGATTTCACAGATAACTGTGTCCACTAGAAACCAATATGCATATATTGCTGCCAAGTTTGCCGCATCTTCGTTGTTGTAGATTGCGAGGATTATTGCTGCTACTATAAGCATTGCTATTGCATAGGCTCCTATGACCCTTGCATCATATTTCATTACCACAAATATGGGAATAAGGGCTATGATTGATAGAAAGATTCCAAGGTCTGACGTGAAAACAAAATGTGCAAGAATAAGGGACACTGCGGGAAGAATGTACTGGACTATGTCTTTTGCTTTCATAGGTTTTCCTTTGTAGTAAATTACTGCTCTCTCGCTAGGACTAAGAGCGTATTTTCCGTATTTTTTCCTCCTAGGAGACTTATATTTTGGAGGCACAGTTTCGCCCCCAGCTCTCGTAAAGGATCTTTAAGGTGATCTACAAAGGTTACTGCGTAAACACATATGTGGTTGCCCGCGTGCTATATTTCAGCTATGAGGGAAACTTGGAGTATGCACGCGGGCTTCTTCCTCTCGCGCCTCATTATGATCAGCGCTTCATTGGGCAGTCTTATGTTGGATTAGTATTATCCCGCCTCTGCTGGCTATTTTGCCGTCATCGAGGCAGTTCACTTAATATTCTATCCTTTCATCATTTAAATGTTTTCATGATTACCGAAAATACCAATGTACTTATTTAACGAAATACGAAATAGTCTTCTTAAAGTAAGTATAAAAATTATAATAACAGTTTATATAAGGTGCTTATTTATATTTCCCAGATCTTCTGGGGGCATAGTCATGGAACCTGTTGGCGATACAGAGAAGGACTTGTTCAGAAAATCGTTTTGGCTTATGATAGGCACTCTTTACATGAATGTCATCTCGTTCCTTTTCTGGATCATCGCGTCCAGGTTTTCCACGACGGAAGATGTTGGATATGCCACTACAGCATTCTCGCTTCTTATGATGCTTTCAGGAGCTTTAACGTTAGGAACAGATATTTCCATTCTCAAATATGGCTCATCAAAACTGAAGGATGAAATCTTTTCAGCATCTCTCATGATAACTGGTATTACAACAGTAGTTACGTCTCTTATGCTTTTAATTTGGCAAGGTAGGGGACTATACGGCGATGAGTATAGAATATATATACTTATTCTTGCGGGAGTATACCCCCTGTTCATCCTAGGAAATTTCCTCTCAATGGCATTAATAGGGGCCGGAGAGAGCGAAAAGGTCACAATAATTAGAATCATTACAAGCACACTAAAGATCGTTGTGGTTGTTCTTTCCGCGTTTGTGATAGGAGTCATAAATGGGGTAATAATACTGCTCTCTGTCTCGATACCTGCAGCTTTTGGTACAATCCTTGCTGTAGTTTATGTAAGAGGTGTATACACGTTCAAAATGGAGTCAAAAGCATATATTTCTGAAGCCTTAAGAGTTGGCATATCTAATTTACCTCAGAAGATCTTTGGAGTGATAATAAGCAATCTTGGGACAATCCTCTTGGCGTTCTTTACTAGTGACCCGGCACTTGTCGGTATGACATATATTTCTCTCATGATCATGCTTGCAATATCAGGATTTGCTGGAGTATTCTCCACAATAGCATTACCACAGTCTGTTGCTAAGAACTCCGAAGTCTATGTTCATAGCTTGAGATATGGTCTTCTTGTGACAGGAGCACTCGCAGCTCCAGTAGGTGCTGCTTCATGGTGGATTCTGAGTATAATAAAGCCTGAGATGTCATATGTATGGAAGACATTGACTATTTTGATGCCAGTTGCACTCCTAATAACATCTGTCGCCAATGTAATAACAGAGCTGAATTATAAGAGTAAAAACAAGGAAATAGCACTCTTAGGAATTTCAATGATATTATCACTGTTCACACTTCTTTATGTATTCACAAGACTTGAAGTTACTCGTGACATAAGCATAGCCCTATCACTTGCCCTGACGTATATTATAGCTTTAGTATATACGGTATTTGTTTTAAAGATATCTTGGTTTCTTAGAAACCTGTTCGTCGCTCTCTTAGGAACAATTCTTGGCATAATAACTGGGCTTATAGTATCTTACCATGCCCACCCAATACTCGGAGGATTGTTAGCATTTTCACTTTTCATCTTGCTTTATTCTATAGTGTTCAAGATAGTGAGTATAAGAGAAGTAATAGCCCTAGTAAAGAGTATCCTTGCAGTATAACATTTCCTTGAGAGTATATTCACTGTCGCTGGAGATGACTTTTAGATGACCCCATTAGGTGCTTACGCACTTGCGATCTACATGAAGCTAATGAAACTCTTGAGATTTCAGAGAGAATACGAAATAGAAGGAATAAGGATCGTAGTGTACGGTGGAGTCTTTGATCCAAAGTTCTCCATTTCGACATTAGCCCTCATGAAGAACTTGAAGTTTCGAGGAAAAAGGGTTCTCGAGATAGGATGTGGCACGGGGATAATATCCATATTTCTTGAAAAAATGGGAAATTATGTCGTGGCAACTGAAATAGACGAAGAAGCAGCGTTCTGTGCGCTGATGAACGCAAGAAAGAATGGTTCTAAGATAGATATAATCATAACGGATCTCGCAAGAGGGATAAAGGGTCCATTTGACGTTGTAGTCTCAAATCCACCATATTTTAAGGGTCCTGAAAGGCTCTCCAGAGCAATATTCTCTCAGAGCTCACCATACGAAGCCTTGGTAAAAGAGGCCAGGAGACTTAATGCTGAAAAACTTTATACGACAGTCTCAAACAGGTCTCAGTATTTTGAGAATGTCATGAAGTTTTCCCCAAGATTTTTAGATAAAGTTAAATTACCCAGAGAAGAGATATATGTCCTAGAGATTGATATCCGCTCATGATCAAAAGATCACGTAAAACGTCTGCTTTCAGGATGGGGAACTAAATGACGCTCAGGAAAAGGATTCCTCTCTCAGTGTTCATGGTCACTTTATTAGTAGTAGCTTCTGTAAGCCCTTCTATTTCATTTGCAGAAGGTCATGAGGAAAAATATGTCGCTCTTATAATCTACACGAAGGAGGTAGGTAACAACACAATAGACGCACTAAGAAAAATCACTAGCAAAGGGATAAGAGTAAGTCTTGTGGTCAATAGGATTAATGAGAGCGTGAATTTAAAGGACATTCCAGAAGGTACTGAGGCTCTTGTAGGAGCATATGGATCACCTTTTCTACCTCTTTTATATGACCTTGGTCTTAACGAAATAGCTAGGGAGCACATAATTTGGGCAAGATATGAAGCACATAAGATTTCAGACTCAGAAATCTTTTACTCTCCAGATCTTGCATATAATGACCTCTTGTTAAAAGATCTCTCCAAAATTGGACTCAAAGCGGCCATAGTGCCAGATAGTAAATACATACCATCAGGACATGCTTACAAAATCACAAATGTCGCTCCTGAGCTAATTCTTCTTCCCATTAACAGGACACTTTCGTCTCTTCTTTATTCAGATAACATGAACAGACTAATGGAAGATATTACAGATACCCTTCTCGTGTACCTTAAGAACGCTGATTTCATGGTCCTTAGTCTTAATCTTGATAAACTTATGAAAATTCGGGGAGAAGCATACTTAAACGTGCTGGGGATCATTGCAGAAGCTCTTGTGAATATCTCAAAACTCGGGGGAATAGACGTTGTCACAGTGGGTGATATAGTTTCTAAGGTCCCTGTAAAAGGCCTTACATTGGGAGAGTTTCAGGTGTATGATCTGAGAAACGTGTCTATAGTGAATATATATAGTGAATCCGTCATTCCAAAGAGGTCGTCATCGTTTCCAGAGATCTCTGAAGACTGTTTGACCTCGTATGACTTCATAAAGAGTGATGGTCAGAAGGTTCTATGGACGCTTTTCAGGGATGTCATACCTCGTGATATCACCGAACACCTATTGTTGTCACAGGATAGGGACCTAACACTTAATCTCGACAAAAAGGCAACTAAGGCCTATATCTCCATAAAAGAGCATTTAATAGCTCACTATCGTGAGCTTGGCATTGATCCTCCAGAGATCCTCATCTCAAAGGCTCCTTTTGATGGAAAGCCACCTGAACTTTATACGCCAGAGTTCACTGGAGAAGTACCAAATAGGGTCTCCTTAGACGGAAGCTTCTCAGAATGGAAGTCCTACATGAGGGCATCGTATGGAGATATTCATCTTTGCGTATCTTATGATCTCAATGATAACCTCTACGTGGGAGTTAGCAATGTGTCAGATGCCATGATCGTAATTGGATATGACATGCCTGCTAAGGATGTGCTTAATGCGTCATGGATCGTTAACACGTCATATGGTCATATAGACGTGAAGTTTGCGTACAGGTATGTGATAACCCTTGGGAGTTATGGTGTAGAATTCGTTGACGTTAGGACAAAGAACGTTGTATACAGTCTCACATATAGGGAGAAGGACAACTCTTGGGAGATACAAGTGCCTAGGTACCTTATAAGTGACATAATCCCACGCTCTGGCTTTACTAGAATTATTTACTTGACGATAATCCTCCCAAAGACGGGAGTAGCGTTCAAACCGACATATTTTAAACTCATGAACATTACCGTTCCAAGTATGCCTATAATGTACGCCGTGGATCCAATTGGAGATGATTTTGGTCCTGGAGATTATAATTATAGCCCAAGAGGGGCCCTTGACCTCACGGTGTTCTCGTACTATGTTTCTGGTGATTTCGTTGTAATGAACGTCTCCTTTCTGAGTTCTAGTGATAATGTTAAGCCTATCGTGGACATATATTTTGACTTCGAGCCTGAGCTGGGATTGTCACATCCTATAAAAGGACCCAACGTGGATTTCTTGAGTACGTTCACCTGGGAAATTGCCATAAGGGCATCTGATGACCCCAAGGCAACGTTTCTTAGAATATGGTTAGGAAACACGACTATTCAGTCTAACATATACGCTGAGCTGATCGGAAGTAATCTCATAATAATAGTTCCATCAAAGTATCTTGTAATGCCAAAGGACATGAGCTCCATTAGGATAGCCATATTAGTAGGAAAGTACAATAGGACGAACTCGGATCATTGGCAGGTAATAGACGAAACGTTTGGAGCAGATAAGAATGCTATTGCTTTGGGAGTACAACCGAATGTAGTAGACATGCTTGCCCCAAATGTTGAAACACAAAGGAAGCTCCTAGGAAGTTATGACGTGTCTTCGGGAAAAATAGCTAGGGTAACAGGATTCTCTCCCAAAGAAACTGTGATAGTTCATCCTACACCTTCCCCAACGTCAAACGCCACGACACCAACGACACAAACTCCTACTACCCAAGAGGGCTCTTCTTATGGCTATGAGTTAATGGGAATCGTGTTAGTGATTATAATTGTGTTAACGCTCTTAGTGCTTCGTAGGAAAAAGGTTTCTTGATGTTTAATTTAGAGGTGATGCAGTATGTTTGAGGACTATGAAAAGAGAACCAAGGCATCAAAAGAGCTCCACGAGAGGGCCAAAAAGGTTCTTCCAGGAGGAATATCATATGCCATAAGATACTTTTTACCATATCCCTTTTATGCAAAGAGAGCCAAAGGAGCTTACGTTTGGGATGTTGACGGAAACAAGTACATAGATCTCTGGATGGAGCATGGAGCTGCAGTCTTGGGCCATAATGACGAGAGGATAATAAACGCAGTAAGGGAGCAATTAGAGTTTGGAGTACATTTTGGTTGGGCCAATGAATGGGAGGTTCTTTGGGCAGAGGAGATCACAAAGTGGTTTGGCATGGACATGGTGAGGCCTACGAACAGTGGTACTGAGGCAAACATGTATGCCGTAAGGCTATCCAGGGCGTACACCGGAAGAAAGGTCATTGTTAAGGCCATAGGTGGTTGGCATGGAGGTTACGATGGACTAATGAGGGGCATACATTATCCACCTGACAGGGCCGAGAGCTTAGGAATACCGGGCGATTTTACAAGGGATACACTTCTTATCCCATATAACGACATCACAGCTGCAGAAAAGACTATAAAATCATGTAATCCTGCTGCGGTTATAGTTGAGCCAGTTTTAGGAGCCGGTGGATGTATACCAGCAGAAAGAGATTTCTTAAAGGCCCTAAGGGAACTCTGTGATGAAACTGGGACATTACTCATATTCGATGAGGTCATAACTGGGTTCAGATTCTACGGAGGTGCTACGAACTACTTCAAAGTGAAGCCAGACATCATCACCACTGGAAAGGCCGTAGGTGGACAATACTTCCCCGGTGCAGGTGCTATATGTGGAAAAAAAGACATAATGGAACTGCTTGATCACGTAAAGAGACCTAAGTACTACGAAAGGGTATTTCATGGAGGTACATACGTAGGAAATGCTCTCTCGATGCGCGCTGGATATGAGCTCATCAGGATATTAAGGGAAGATGGCGAAAAAATATACAGAAAGCTTGAAGATATCGGCAGGAAGTTCATGAGTGGTCTTGAAGAGATATTCTCGAAACATGAAATTAGTGCATATGTCACTGGAGTAGGATCAATGATAGGCCTTCACTTCACAGAAGAACCTCCAAGAGACTTCGAAAGTTCTGAGAGAACAAAGAACATCGAATTAACAAGGAGCTTGTTCTATCACATGTTGAACAATGGTATTGCGTACTTAAGTCCAGAGAAAGCACACTTCTTCTTGTCATATGCTCATTCCTATGAGGATATAGATACTATTCTGAGGGTCGTGGAGGAGTTTGCAAGATCTCACAGAAAGGTGATATAAGATGTATGGATGGAGAGGAAGGATAGGTATAATAATACCCTCATCGAACACGACAATGGAGCCTGAGTTCTGGATAATGGCTCCAGAAGGAGTCTCTGTACACTCCTCTCGAATAGCCCTAAGGGAAGTCACTGAGGAAGAACTCATGAGAATGCACGATCACGTAAGAGATTCCTCAAGGCTTCTTTCAGATGCAAAAGTAGATGTTATAGTATTTGGTTGCACTTCTGGAAGTTTCATAGGTGGCCTAGGATATGATACGAAGATTACACAGGAAATAGAAGAGTCTACTGGAATACCAGCTGTTTCTACATCTACAGCAGTTTTAGATGCCCTAAGAACTATAAACGCAAGGAAGATAGGGCTAGCAACGCCATACATTGACGAAGTAACATTGAAAGAGAAGGAATTCCTAGAGGCGAATGGGTTCAAAGTGGTAAAATATAAAGGCCTTGGGATTAAGGAAAACACGAAAATAGGATCTCTAGGACCAGAAGAAGCTTATAGAATTGCCAAAGAAGTATATACCCAAGATGTTGATGCAGTGTTCATAAGTTGTACGAACTTCAGGACCATAGAGGTAATCGACGCCCTTGAGGAAGACCTTAAAATCCCGATTATAACAAGTAATCAAGCGTCTATGTGGGCTGCGCTTAGAAAAATAGGAATAAGAGAAAGATATTCAATGTTTGGAAGATTACTCAAAGAATTCTTGTGAAAGACTAAGTTAGGAATTTTTGTCAGGGTCTTAACTCCATACATCAAAAAACTTAATAGGCAGAATGTCCAAAAAATAATTGTAATGCTACTCACATCGTGACGGAGACCATTGGCGCTACCGTTTCCTCCTGCACCCACTCTCGTCTATTTTAGCCATTTTCGGTTCTTACGAGGGCAAACAGAGCGTTCTTGTGGTGCAGGAGGTTGGCCTCAAGATCCAGCATCACGGGGGCTACGAGCTCCCTTGACTGGACTCTCATCAACCTTTGGGCCGAACGGAGGTGGCCCCGCACGGTTTAGGAGGTTTAAGACAGCAATGACATCCTATCAGCCTTGAAACCGCAGTTATTGCATATCTTCACTCTCGGACGTATTGTGTCCTCATTGAGTATAGAATCACAATAGGGGTAGGGGGATGAGGAGTAGGCGGGATTCACCTTTATAACGGGAATACTAT
>JAGGXY010000019.1:0-8902 GCA_021162855.1 Methanobacteriota archaeon | reverse complement strand
TTGCTCCAGCAGTATTTATAGGAGCTCTTTTAGGGTTATCCTTTGGAGGGCTTGTGGGTGTTAAACTCTCCGGGATACCACCAACTGTGTGGATGATCGTTGGAATATCAACGTTCCTTGGGGCCACTCTGAAGACTCCACTGGCAGCTTCAGTAATGGTTTCTGAGATGTGTGAGAACTATATGATACTCCTTCCTGCCCTGTTTGGAGCAATGATTGCGAGGGAAATTACGGGCGACGTGGCTATATATGTCTCGCAAAGGGATCGTAGGATAGGTGAGAGAAACCTTAAGGTTTTAGCACTTTATGATGCCCTTCTAGAGTCCTCATATAAAGAACTCCTTAGATCGAAAGTTGTAGACATTGTTTCCTTGCGTAAGCCAATAATTGTCAGCAAAGACAGTACCATTGGAGATGTACTTAAGGCTCTGATGAAAGATCGTAGAAACGTGGTATTAGTTCTTCAGGGAGGAAAAGTGTTGGGCTGTGTAGACTTTTCTATAGTGGAATTGATATCCTTTTTGAGAAAAGATTCACCACTTTATACACTTCCACTGAGAAAAGTGCCTATAGTAGAACATGATGAGCCGTTGGAAAGCGTTTTAACACTGTTTATGTCTGGAGATTATGATTACATGATCCTAAAACTTCCTGAGGGTAGGCTTAGAATACTCTACTTAGAGGATCTCGTATTAGAAGTGGCATCTAAAGTTCTAGATGAGATTAAACACGAATAAATTTATGAAAGAAGAGAGCGGTAGATTTCAAGGTATTTTCTTGCAGAATTCTT
Source organism: Methanobacteriota archaeon (assembly GCA_021162855.1). Lineage (GTDB taxonomy): Archaea > Thermoplasmatota > B47-G6 > B47-G6 > B47-G6 > B47-G6. The sequence goes on along the minus strand of JAGGXY010000019.1, from coordinate 8,112 downwards.
CCATGAAAAGTCTGCTCTCATACCATTCAGTTGTAGGATCCTCCAGTACTCTTTATCATTTTCATACACATCTAGAGCTCTTGAAAGAACTCTGATGATTTCCTCTGGATTAAGCTCTTCAAACTTGAAACCTCTAGCGTTCTTTTGGTCCTCTTTTGGATCTATGACTGTGTCTGAAAGACCTCCAGTATTTCTCACGATGGGGATGGTTCCATATCTCATGGCAATCATCTGTGTGAGACCACATGGCTCATATCGTGATGGTACTGCAAACATGTCTGAACCAGCATATATCTTGTGTGCGAGAACCTCGTCGTATCTTATAGAAACGCTTACCACATCGGGGTACTGTTTTGCTAGGTCTTTTGCCTTCTTCTCTATATTTTCCTCACCAGTACCTAGTAAAACTAGCGACATATTCCCTTCCTTTAGAAGTTCTTCAATGGCATCCAGAAAGACATCTATGCCCTTTTGATACGTCAATCTCGAGACAATACCCACTAAGGGCTTGCTGGAGTATTTTATGTTTACTTCTTTCATTAATCCTTTCTTGTTTTCCTCTTTAAGCTCTATAGTTCTTAGGCTATATCTTCTATATATGTAAGGATCACGACGGGGGTTCCAAACTTTGTAGTCTATCCCATTTACTATCCCATAGAGTTTTTCCCTAATATTTCTCAAAACTTCATCCATCCCAAATCCAAACTCTGGAGTTTGAATCTCTTGCGAGTATTTCTCGCTTACAGTGTTCACAGCATCGCTAAATATTATTCCTGCCTTCATTGGATTTATTCGACCATTGTGTATAATCTTTGACAAGAGTTCCTTGTCTAAGTTCAATATCTTGCTAAGGTTTATGTCAACGTCTCCCTGATATCCGAGGTTATGTATCGTGAATAGTGTTTTCACAGTTAGACCTTCCTGTTTTATATAGGCTGCTGTAAGTCCCGTATGCCAGTCATTTAAATGGAGAATATCAGGTTTCCAAGTTCTTTCATGTTTTATGAACTCCACTATGGCTTTTGAGAAGAACACATATCTTTCGAAGTCATCATCATATCCATAAACGTTTTTTCTAGGAAAATATCCTCCTCCCTCAACGAGATACATAGGCACGTTATCCACTCTCGAGAGTAAGATACTTGCTTTTACCTCTTTTTCACCAAGTCTAATAGAAAACTCTGCAATCTTTCTGCCTCTTTTCTTGTGCATTGGTGCTATGATCCTAGCATCAATTCCCAAAGCTCTTAAGGCCTTAGGAAGAGAATAAGCTACATCTCCCAGTCCTCCGACCTTTGCAAATCTAAAGACTTCGGAACTCGCCAAGAGAACATTAGGTCTTGTCATGTGATCACCTGCTAATGAAAGTTAAGTAGTATGCTATGTAGTATCGAATCAACATATAGTATTTATACCTTTAACTTTACTGAGAAGAGGCAGATGATGACGTTTGTATGAGCTTTCCAACACCAATAGTAATCTCAAACTTATAGTAACTTGTGTTCGAAAGCTCCGGGAAAATCCTAATGTCATGTCCTTTTTTGCCAAGACTCACCGATACATATGTCCCATTTATACTGTCTACCCAGAAATATACTCCAAGACCAGAGTCGCAGTCTACAAGTCCTATCCACTTATAGTTTGACCAAGCTCCAGAGATCTTTCTTGTTTCAAGGATTTCATAGTCTTTCTCAGAGTAGCCAATGATCATTCTGTGACTTTCTGTATTTCCTATATCACTTACTGGTAGCATAAGGAGAAACCTTACTGAGAGTGGGTCATTTATGTAGGGGTTCTTTTTCACGTGATAACTCACTGTTAATGTGTTACTTCCTATTCTGTATGTTTTCTCAACATATGCACTTCTTGTTGAGTATCTAATCTCAATGATTCCCTCAGACCTCTTAGTATTGATTTCAATAGAGTGTGCTGATGGTATCTGTACGTTTTCTCCTATGAACTCAAGAAAGGCATGAGGGGGTAATGCCCTGAATTCATCCTCGATCATGTTCATAGAGAGCTCAATGTTTTCGGGTAGTGCTGTTGCAACGTAATCGAAATGATTCAAGAGATCTAATAGAGAAATGATATATCCATAGGAATTTATAATACTTGACAGTCCTCTCGTCTCGTATAATATTATGGGTTCTCCTGCTATTTGATGCTCAAGGATTCTCACTCCATAAGGAACTACGAATTTAGAGTACTTTTTCGAGAACTTTGAAACATATTTGTATTTGTAGTATGGATTTGTTCTTCCTCTAGTAAGGACATGCATTTCCTCAAGCTCTAAGAGGCTTTTGACGTCAGCTCTTTCCATAAGTTGTTGGACAATTTTCATTCTATAATATAGAGCTTTTGAGGCGCAAGACTTTATTAAAGCTAAGGAACCAAGCTCTCCAGTAAGCTTTAAGAAATCTTCTGGACAACTGTACGTGGCAGGAATTTCAGAAGCTTTGCGATATACCTTGAATACATTATCTACATTTATTAACTTCACATTATCTAGGGACAATATTCTTGAGAACATGTCCTCCAAAATCTTAAGAGAAGATTCTTTTCCTCCAGCAACAAACACGTTTTCAACGTTCTTAACGATTATGACTAGTTGTTCATTGGGGGTCTCTTCTAGAGATTTTAAGTACTCTACGAGAGCATCAATATCCCATGGGACTCTCTTGCTAATGTCCATTGATACCGGTAAACCGACAATTTTAACGCCTTTCCAGGGTATAAGAACAGGAGCCTTTTTGGAGATTATAGAATTTATATTTATAAGTGTTCCTACAATTCCCATGCTCTTAAGGAGTGGGGAATACTTTGGAGTCCAAATAATGTATGGTGGAAAGAATATTCCAGAGCATCTCTTGAAGAGACTGTTCATAATGTTCACGTGTAGCTCTAGGTGCTTCTTAAATGACTCTTGAGAAATCTCTGTAGGTATTGGATAATAGTAAAGGGTAGGTAACACGGATGCCTCTAAGCTTACTATAAGGTCTTTAAGGTACTCTATGAGCTCGCTGTGTTCAGTAAAATAAGCGTCTATGAATGATCCCGTGACAACAAAAGAAGGTTTTATATCCTTGTTAAGATCTTCTAGAACCTTTAAGAAAGGCATGTATACTTCTTCATGGAGCTCTCTTAAGATTTTCTTATGTTGGATTGTAGGCTGATGGAATACCCAAACGAACGAAAGATATACCATTAACCCTCACCAAGATCAAGGATCTTCTCGAGATCCTTATAGTTCTCCTTAAAGTCTTTCACTTTAACAGCAAGACCTGACTCTAGCTCTATGAGTTCAGTTGCAGATAGTCTGGAACTTCCTACGGCTACAAGGTCACCATCTTCGCTTACAACGAGAACTTCATCCCCAGGTCTTATATTTTTATCTGCATCAACTACGAATTTTGCAAAGACGTTCTTTCCTTTTGCGTTATATTCTGCAGAGTCTCTTGTGACGATTACATACATCTTTGGTTCAGGAAGCAATCTGTGAAGTAAGTATCCTCCGGGATATTTGAGAGTGTATAAACCATCGTTGGGGCGCAAGAAAAGTATGGGAAGTGAGTTTTTATAGATCATTCTTACCCTTCCAGTTGTTTTAGATCTTTCTATAGATATGTTCCCTCTAAATAAGATCTCACCTGCTGGGGGGCCGAACTGGTAGTCAGCTATTGCTTTAAGTCTATCAATCTCTGAATAGACAACATCTATACTTACAAGATCATCTAATGGAGCACATTGAAACCTCGCACACACTTCTTCTTCGGCGCTTTTAACGAACCTCTCAAGTTCTGGATCCCAAATCTCTGGCTCCTCTGATTGGGCTATAGGATAAACAATATCCCAAAGTAAAGGTACTGGACCGAAAATACTCCTCACGAACACATCACATCCTTTAGGAACTTTCCTTACGTGATCCATATATGGTTTGCTCTTAACATCAATTATTGTTATCTTATTGTACTTTCCTCTGAACCTCTCTAGGAGTCTTCTTCGGAGTCTATAGACGGATGGTCTATTAAGAGACTCAGGGGACGTGTAGAAGAAAGCCCTCTCGAGGGATATTGGCTCAAACTTCTCGAGATAGTGGACATATTCCTTAAGTACCCTGAGGGCGCTTAGTAGTTTTGGATGAGCTCTAGCACGCATTTCTACGAGCTCCCAAAGTTCTCCTCTTCTTACAGCTTCTCTTACCCTTCTTATTTCATACGAGACCACGTAAAGATTGTGAAGTGACAGTAGTCTTTCTCTTTCTTTAGGATCCATCTTAAGGAGTTCCTTTGGTGTGTAATCGTCTATGTAAGGAGAAGGATATGTAAACTCCTCAATGTTTTCCAATTTGAGTGTGCCCGTAGGCGTCAGTATTCTGTTGTCTCTGGCATACTTGGCATATGAGGCTGAGTCAAAGAGATCTATGCCTAAGAGTACTGCTATAGGAAAGAGAAGTGGATGACCACATCCAAAGAGGTGAACGGGCTTGGAAGGGCCAAGACCTATTTTACTATGGATTATAATCCTAACAAGTTCTACATATCTTTGGGATTCCATAAGCGGTACTACACCACCTATGGGGTATAAGTCAAAGTTCAAGTGTTTACCCTCTCTTGCAGCATATTCTCTAAGATCAATGTATATTCCTCCTTGAATTGGATAAGAAAGCATGATTCCTTCTTTGAACTTTAGACTCTCTTTTGCTCTGGAAATAGTGTCCTCTATTTTTCTTTTTACAACGTCATATGGGTCATCTGGTAACGTAAAAACGTCCAATATAGTCCCTATGTCAACACCTATATCGTGCTGGAACTTCACAATCTCAAGATTTGTCACATGAATATTCCCATAGACATAACTTTGGAACGTACCAGAGTCCGTCATTATAGGTCCATGAAATCCTAAAAGGTTATGAATGCCTTTATTCAAGGCAATTTCTTTAAGAGCTTGGTCTCTGTAGATTATGTACGAATTAGTTATTATGGCATCGAATCCTAATTTTTTTATGTCCTTAGGTGTTATAAGTGATACCTTCGGATTTATCACAGGAAGCAATGTGGGCGTAATGATATCACCATGTTTAGTCTTTATTCTTCCTATTCTAGAGAGCCCTTCTCCTCTTAGTAATATCTCAAAGTTACTTACCATTAAAATCCCTCTTGGTGAACTTCATTTTAAGTCTACAATATTTGCAGATGTCTGTTACTGTGGGATATCCACAGATCTTGCAGAATCTTATTTCAGGAACTTCTTCTTTTGGGATTAACCTTCTGATCTTGTTCAAGGAGTCCAAAACCCTGTAAACATATCCTTGAAGTTTGTATTCTCCAAGAAGTGCTATCTCTTTATGAGCCTGTATGGGATGCCCTCTTGCATATGGGCATTCAAGGTCACAGTATTTTATGTTGTTTATTATTGCATAGGTTAATGTCTCAGACTCTAGGAGGTAATAAAGAGGCTTTATCCTACCTATAAGTTTTTGCTCTTTTTTAGTTTCAGTGATCTCATATGATCTCAAGAAGGATTCCACGCTCCCCGAGTAAAGGTTATGCATTGCAAATGCAAACTCGTCAATCATAGTATGTCCCGTGGCCACATAATCGTAGCTTTCTTCATATGCGAGCCTATTTGTTATATATCTCTTGACTACTCCGCAAACGCTACAAGGCTTCTTTTCGATTCTGGCAACGTCTTCTATAGTATATCCACTGTACTCTTTCATCTTTATTATAATCGGTGAAAGGCCATATTCCTTAGAAAACGCTCTTACAGTCTCCTCACATGGGTCAGAGTAATTTCGTATTCCAAGATTTATGTAAAAAGGTGTTATCTCCAACTTAAACTCTTCTGAGAGCTTAAACAACACATGAAGCATTACTATTGAGTCTTTACCACCTGAGACTGCTGCAAGAATTCTTTTGCTTTTAATATTATGTTTCTCTAAATATTTTCTCACTTGCTTTAGTACGAACTCAGAAAAATGTTCAGCACAATAATATTTTTTGATTCTTCTAACGAACGTTACAGCAGGTTTATTGCACAAAGAACATCTCATTGAAATTCCTCCATAAGCTAGGAGAGGAGTTATATACTAAGAAGGGCATCTTCTATGACTTCATTATCGAATATTGTATCATCAGAAAACATTTCATTGCTTGGGATCTCAGAGTTTCCTACGACAGCAGAATATAGCTGTAAGAACCTACAGTAGTGTTTATTATATCTCTCCTTAGCGTAGTCTGGGGCTTGGTTTGTAAATATCAAGAAGGCCCAATCACTTGATTGTAGGATCAAAAGCTCTCTTAGAGCTTGTACGATATATTTCTTTTTGTCATTTTTATACCTAATATAAGTTCTAAGATCTAGTGCTTTGCGTTCTGCATCGTATTCTTTCCTCCAGTAGTCAAGGGTTTTATCATTCCACCATGTCATATGCTTTCCCCCATATCCCCAAGAGGACTCTGGAAGCTCTATCTCTTCTCTTGGAGGGAACGTATCAATGTACTCGCTTATAGTTCTTATTTCAACTGTGTCATCATTGTACAATCTCCTTATGACAAGTTCTATCCACTTGATTCCTTCAAACCACCAGTGACCGAAGAGTTCTGCGTCGTAAGGGGACATTATGATGTTATTCTTCCTCTTGTCCCTTAGTAGGTTTCGTATAAGGTTTGAGAAGTGCTCAGCATGAACTTTCACTCTTTCCATAGCCATTTCTGGATTATACACTTTCTTTCCTTCGAGTGGAATCTCTTTACTAGTTACCCTCCAATAATGCATGCCGCTTACGTTGTCCATTTTATGAAATTCTCTGTACCAGGGATCTCCAGGATATCCAACGTCTTTACTCCAAACTTGAAGCGAGGTTTCCATGTTTCTTCCAATAACGACAACAGATGATCCTTTCACCTTATACACATTGTATACAGAACCTCTGGGAACCCACATGGGATCGTTCTCCACGATCTCTCCTCCAGAGAACAAGGTTCTAATTCTTCTCCCTTCTATAGCGTGCGCATCTACGAAGAAATACTCTAAGCTAAGATCCTCCAAGATCTCTTCAATGCCTTTTCTATGTGTTTCCTCCCCTAATGGTCCTCTCCAAAGGCCTTTTGGTCTGTAAGCCATTTCAGGTAGCCATATCCCTCGTGGCTTTCTTTTAAAGAACTTTCTGTAGGTTTCAATGCCTACCTTCACTTGAAAATATATCCACTCATCATGGAGTAGAAGGGGCAAATAAGCGTGTGTGGCAGCAGAGGTTATGATCTCTATAGCACCTTTGTCTTGAAGTTCCTTAAATGCACTTGGTAAATTTCTGTTATATTTTCTGAAGGATTCAAGCACGTTCGTGTAATAATCAACATAAAACTGGGCAAGTTTTTGATATTCCTTCTTTCTTTGGAATCTCTTCACATCTCCTTCAGCGAGATCTATTTTTTCCTTGACATATTCTTCGAACATCTCTTTTATATAAGGATCTGCAAGCTGCTCAAGGAGAACAGGTGTTATACTTATAGTAATCTTTGGGGAGATTCCATCCTCATGAAGCCTGTTAAGCATATCTAGGAGGGGTATATACGTCTCTGCAATAACTTCATAAAGCCATTCTTCTCCATGAGGCCATTTCTCATGCTTTTTCACATAAGGCATGTGAGCATGCAACACTAGACTAAAGGTTCCGGGCATTACCATCACGTCCTATGGTATGAGATATTCAGTAGTATGATATTCTGTTGTTTATGTAATCGTTTAAAGTTATTTAAGAGTTAAGCATACACAAAGGGGTCCCTCTTAGCCACACTCCTCATAGCGTTCAAACTTTGCATATGAGCTTTTATAAAGCTGTTGTTTGCAAAACCCCGCCTTTTCAAGGCGGGAATACGCAAGGGGAGGCGAGTGGGTAGCTAAGTTTAAACACTCTAAGCCCCGTACCAAACATTGGAATGCTTCCGATGACACCCCCTTGAGGGAAGAGCTGGATAGCGTATAGCCCATCGGACAACGAGTCCAATGGAATAGGACACTCGTGAGCGTGCCTAAACTCCCACATGAAACCCCGTCGCGAGGGCGGGTGGAACAGGAGAAGCCCCGCACTTTAGTGCGGGGTAGCTCACA
>JAGGXY010000109.1:0-6029 GCA_021162855.1 Methanobacteriota archaeon | reverse complement strand
TTGTATCGTGGTAGGGAGTTCCACATTAACCATCCGGACGGCTTTACTAGTGTCTGTCAAGGCCAACGGCACTACCCCCATTGTTTTGGAGAGTATTTTGGCGCGTGGCCTTCCATGACACGCCTACCCGATAATACACATAAATTTATAAAGTCCTCTGCTCCAGAGAACCTCCAATAGTCTTCTTTATAGCAACTGCTACCTTGTGTGTAAACACAATCCAAGGCGTTATTTCAAGCCTACCAAGGAGCATTACTATGATGAGCACTATTGCTGTTGGGATTGGCATATGAGCCCCTGAAACACCCACGCTTAGTCCCACGTTACCCTGTGCTGATGCGACTTCAAAAAGCACATCGACAAAGTTGTATGAACCTCCCGTAAAAAGAAGTATCGTTAAGGAAGCAACAAATAAAGATATTAGGTAAATTATGGAATACACGAGAGAATATACCACGTTCTCTATTTTAAACTGTTTACCAAGTATTTTTAGTGGGACTATCGCTGAGGATGGATAAGAGCTTTTCTTCAGGAGCCATAGGATCACATCAACAAGTATTATTATCCTTAGTATTTTCAGCGCTGATGACGTGGATCCATAACAACCTCCTATTACCATAAGAAGTATTATAGTTAGCTTTGTTAGGTCAGAGTAATTAGATACAGTTGTTATGGAAAATCCTGTTCCTGTTATTGCAGAGACTGCAGTAAATAGATAACCATGAACTTTGTCAAATGATAGATCTCCCTTGAGAAATGTTATGATAGTGTATAATCCAGTAAGTGTTATGGGAATCATTATAAGCAATATAGTTTCCTTGTTGAAGAAGCTTTTTATATTCTTTATACTTTGAAAGACTCTCAAATGAGAGTCAAATGAAATTGCCCCAAGGAACATGATGAATATTGCAGAATAGTGAAGATAAACAGAGTATCTGGCCAAGCTGTCATTCTTAGTCGAGAAACCTCCTGTTGCAATTGCGGTCATAGCATGATTTATTGCATCGAATGTGTTCATTCCAAAGATCCTAAAAAGAGCTACTGAGAGAAGTGTCAAAGTTATGTAAATCATAGTAATCCTCTTGCTCAGTTCGATAACGTTTCCCATGCGGATACCTTCTGATTCTCTACCCTCCCCACGGTAGACTGCCATTGCAACGGGAACTCTGTGGATTATGAATCCCAAGAACATTGTTACGACCCCAAGACCCCCGATCCACTCAGTTAGACTCCTCCAGAAGAGGATAGATCTCGGGAGTATCTCGACATTTGAATATGCCGTCAGACCAGTTGCAGTAATTCCTGATACCGCTTCAAATATGGCTTTATAAGGCTCTAATCTTGCATAGGGAAGAGAGACCAGTAAGTATGGTATTGATGCGAGAAGACTTACTACTAACCATGCTAGGGCTACCATGAAAAAACCATCTGATACTGTTATCGGTGCTGTCTCGAACATATAAAGTCTCGTAAGAAGTGCACCTACGATTATTGCGAGAACTTCTATGACAAGTGTAACATCGGTAATAAGATCATTTATGTTTATAAGAGGCTTATTAATCCAAATGCTTTCGAGGAGCATCATTAAAAGTTCTAAGAGAATTATCATAGAGAATCCAAGGGTCACTCTTCCGAGAAAAGCCAAGACATTATTTCTTCTTCTTTTAGTTTCTCCATTAGTACCCTCCATGCCTCTTGGACCTCTTTCTCGGACTTCTTGATGTACGTCTCGTATACTTCACTTATATAACTCTTAAACACGTCTTTCCATGGGAATTCATTGAAAAGCCTTGAGAATGCTATTGTGACATCGTCCACAAAGTCCTCTTCACAGACAACATAAAGCCTCTTGGAATAGCTATCCTGTGGTCTTATTATATTTGTGGAGCCATCTGGCAGTATTATTGTTCCGTCTTCGTCTTCTATGGCAATTATCGAGAACCTATTTATGAGTCTCTCCATTCCTATCTTCTTAAGGAATTTTGGAAGAGATTGTATCTGTAAAGGAAGTTCCTCAAGGAGATTCGCTGGTAGAGTTTCTATTCTTGTGTCCATACGTTTGCTCTTATCTCCCTTTGATATCTCTCTTGTTATTCTTCTTATTATTTTGCTAAAAAGTCTTGTAACTTTATACGCTTGTATAAGTGAGTTCTCGGTAGTTGGTACGTTTATCTCAACAATAGTGTATCCTTCTACATTTAATGCTTTAAGGAGACTTTTTATGCCAACTATCTTGTGTGTAACACTACTAGCACCATCGGATAGGACGGATAAGGAAGAAACCTCAAGAATAAATTCTCGCTTTTTCTTGGCCTCAGGACTCTCATAGGCCCTCATACTTGAGAATACTATAAGGTCACTTATGACAGGATCATATGTCACAAAGATAAGTCTTGGAGAAAGCTTATACGGTGGTGTTTTCACTTTTATCCTTAAAGTCTGAGTTGCAAGTCTACCTTTTTCTTCCATTCTTAAGAAAAGACCAAAACTTCTGAGAAGTATTTCGTCCTCCACACTACTCTTAGACAAAAACAAAATGATGCTATCATGAGCGTCTCTAAGCTCGTTGTTTATTTTGTTCACAATCGAATAATGCATTCCTCTAAGTGTGCTCATACCATTATGTGGGGATATCATTGAAATCTGTGGATTGCCTGAGAAAACGTTCTTCACAGTACAAACGAGAGGTGTTGCCTTTCCAATGACTCCTGAGTATTCTCCGATCTTTTTTTCCAGCTCTTCTATAAGTCCAGTAATTCCAGTGAAGATCTCGAATAATTTGTCTAAACCTTTAGGAATCTTAACCAGCAAGTACACGATGTCATTTTCATATATCCTAAAGTCTCCAGAAGTGGCTATTTCTATTCTTCCATTATTACGTTTGCATCCCAGTACTCTCACTTTATCGGGAGAAAGCTGTGAGTGATATACCATGTGGCTCAGGGAGATACCATCCTCAGGTGTCTTAGAGATCTCGGTACTCTGCTGAGTAAGCTCTTCAACGTTCTCTTCAATATCAGGGTGATGATATCTTGTCCTAAGGGCATAGTTCACTAAGAGATTTGCAGGTATGCTCAAACATACGAGACCACTTCTCTTCCAATCCTTAAAGTAATCCCAAATGATTTGAATGTTGTTAAGAATATCCTCACTGATACTTCTCTTACTCCGTTCCCCCAAGAAATCCCTAAGGACTCTTACGAAGAACTCCTTAAGAATCATCGTCTTAGAGACTATTGGAAGGCTTATACTCTCAATGCCCATCATCTCGACGATGCTTGAAAATTCCTCAGAGCTAAGTCTTATCATAATTCTGGGTCTTTTAGTACCTTCGGGTAGTCCTTGGGTTATCGCCCTAACAAGTTCCGTGGCAATTCTTACATTTGTCATATCATCTCCAGTACCAACAAGGATTACATCGAACTTGGAGAGTGTATCAATTGTATAGGTTTCTATGAAGTCCTCAGAAAGAGCATCCATATGTACTACTATGTAAGAGTCACCGTAATAATCTGAGAGAGGTTTTCCATGAACTTCATAAGACAGTTGTGCAAGAACCTCAGCCCTGCTTTGAGACTTTTCGATGATTTCTGCATACGTATTTTCGGGATCTATCTTAAGGAGATCTATCAATAGTCTTTCAGTGAATCTTCCTCCACCAACAATAAGTATTCGCATTAGGAGACACCTAGTTTATACATTAAAGGTAGACGCACTTACAGTGGCTTTAGTAGATCTAAATTACTCATTATGAGATCCCTGACAAGCGCTGAATAATACAGCAAATAAACCCTGTCGAAGAAGTCAATGTGGGGTCTTATTTCCTTAATGAGAGCACGTATTATGCTCTCTAGGATCTTTTTACTGTTCGTGAACGGTGGTGCCAGTGCTATGCTGTGCATTCCACTTCCACGAGCTTTCTTGATAGTATTCCTGTAATAAATTTTCAGGTCATCTATATTATATGTGGTAGGGTTTACCTCCTTTGAGATTGTTACGTAGTATACGACTTTCGCTTTTAAACTTTTCAGTTCTTTTATCTCCAATATATAACCTATTGGGAGCTCTCCATTAAAACTCTCTATAAAGGTTGTGAGTAAGTCCTTTATGCTTTTGTCAAGATATTTATAGAATTCTGGTATGAGAATATGACCAGTGCTGTTGATTGGAATCACAATAGAATCAACGTCTATAGTAGGAGATAACCTCTCAACTAATACCTCTCCCATTGTGATCACCTTGTTCCACTGTTTCAGCGAATTTTCAATCTTTCCACGATGAATAATACTTCTTTTGTTCTTCTGTCAGTTCATCTATGCTGATTCCCATAGATTCAAGTTTTAATTTAGCTATTTCAAAATCTATTTCATCTGGAATTTTCATCACAACTTTTCCTAGTTTTCCACGATTTTCAAGTAGGTACTTAACTGCAAGAGCTTGGTTCGCAAACGACATGTCCATGACTTCACTAGGATGCCCTTCTGCGACAACTAAGTTCACAAGACGACCTTCTCCTATGAGATACAACTTCTTATCTCCGAGATCGTATTCTTCCAAGTGTGGCCTTATCTTTCTTTTACCCCTACTCATTTTCTCAAGAGCCTTTATATTTATTTCAACATTGAAATGGCCAGCATTGCCCAATATGGCACCATCCTTCATGAGCTTGAAGTGCTCTTCGTCTATGACGTTTATGTTTCCAGTGGCAGTTATGAAAACATCGCCAATTTCTGCAGCTTTTTTCATTGACATCACTTCAAAGCCGTCCATTACAGCCTCTAACGCCTTTATGGGATCAACTTCAGTGACTATGACCTTGGCACCCATAGCTTTCGCTCTCATTGCAATACCACGACCACACCACCCATATCCAGCAACCACTACTGTCTTACCAGCAAGTAGAATGTTTGTTGCCCTAAGAAGGCCATCTATAGTACTTTGACCAGTACCGTATCTGTTGTCAAAGAGATACTTGGTATACGAGCTGTTGACTGCAATAATAGGATAGGATAACACACCTTCCTTTTCCATAGCCTTAAGTCTAAGTACTCCTGTAGTGGTTTCTTCAGTGCCTCCAATGACATTTTCCAAAAGACCCTTGTAATGTTCATGAGCCGTGACGTGGAGATCTGCACCGTCATCTATTAGTATATCTGGATTTGCGTTAAGTACCTGTTTTATTGCCCAGAAGTATTCGTTTTCAGATTCTCCTCTCCAAGCGAAGACATGTATTCCATCAGATGCAAGTGCTGCGGCAACATCATCCTGTGTGGACAATGGATTGCTTCCTGCCAAATAGACTTCTGCACCTCCTGCCTTTAACGTCTTAACGAGCACTGCGGTTTCCTTAGTAACATGTAAACATGCACCAATGATGACTCCTTCAAATGGTTTCGTCTCTAAGAACTTCTTCCTTAGCTTAAGAAGTACAGGCATATGTCTTTCTGCCCATTCTATGTTCTTTTCACCCTCCTCTGCTAGAGATAGATCTTTAACCTTATATTCCATGACCAGCACCCCATAGTGTGGTTATATAATATCATGACATGATTAGGTGTTGACTAATCTAGATCATTATTCACTGTATTTGAGTACCTGTAGAGAGCGAAACATGCTAAAATTTACTTTTTCATTTTCAGTATTCCTCTATAAATGTGTTCCTTGCGCGTGTATAGACTATAAGCCTGCGATATTTTCTCTGACTACATTTTTCATGAGTAATTTAGGACTTTATCTTGAACCCAATTTTGTTCTTTCAACGTCTTATTATGGGAGGGTACTTTAAATGATTTTGCTCTTATGTCATCATCGCTTCACAGGGTGAATTTTTCACTAGATTTGCTTGTAACAAATAGAAATTTATATTTATATTTAACAAGTCATGATCCTTTGTGACAAAGTAATATCAAGTTTTGCTCTGGAGTTTCATAATGCTGAGTCCTCAAAAAGGTAGGGGTTCTCCCTACGGGAGCATTCATGAGCATTCGATGACTTTTAATCCCAGTCTCTGCTTCTCGAGGACTATGATC
>JAGGXY010000033.1:0-8197 GCA_021162855.1 Methanobacteriota archaeon | reverse complement strand
TTTAATCCTAATTCTTGCCTTTCTATTCTCATGATCTCATGGGGATTGGCATTCTTATCGTAGGAGTGGGTTGTGCTCCTCTCGGGTATTAATTTACCTCCGCATGTGAGGCAAACATCGGGAGGAGGTCAGACTCTATGAGATAAACCTTAATAAGGTATAAAGATGTACAATTATAAACTCTAGTCTTCTGAAGAAGAGCAAACTCTTTAATTTCAAAAGATACTTAAGAAGTCTGTAATGGGGCTTTAATTCTTGCTGAAGACTAAGGTATGATTCCCAAGGTGTTGCTTCATGAATATGAAAGAGATGATAGAGCGTTTTCCGAAGCTTATAGAAGAGGGGTGGTCTCTAGGAGAAAGTGTTAAAGCAAAGAGAAATGTCAGTAAGGTAGTTTTTCTTGGTATGGGAGGGTCTGCAATTTCAGGTGAAATTATATCTGAAGTAGGAAAACTTGAATCGAAGATTCCCATGGAAGTCGTTAAGGGTTACGAAGTTCCTAGATACGTGAATAGAAGGACGCTTGTAGTAGCCATAAGCTATTCGGGGAACACGGAGGAAACTGTAACGGCTCTTCAAGAAGCCCTCTTAAAAGGAGCTATGGCAATATGTGTTTCATCTGGGGGGGAAATTGAAGAAATAGCTCAAGAAAGAGGACTTGAGCACATAAAAGTACCATCAGGTTATGCGCCAAGAGCAGCCCTTCCATTATTGTTGTTCTCAGTTTTGAATGTATTGGTGAGGTCTAAGTTGATTAAAAAAGTCAACATAGAAAACGTTATTGAAGCAGTAAGTCTTGTGAGCCCAAAGGACGCGGAGGATTTTGCGAGGAGGTTGAAGGGAAGAACTCCTGTTATATATGGCTCAGGACCTTTTAGGGCCGTTGCTAAGAGGTGGGCAAATCAGTTCAATGAGAACTCTAAAATATTGGCATTTTGGGGGGAGTTCCCAGAGATGAATCACAATGAAATCGTTGGGTGGTATGGAGATGATTCTGTTGGAAATTTTGCTCCAATAATATTGGAGAGTGGTGTTGAAACTGAGAGAGTGAAATTGAGATATGATCTCACAGAGAAGCTCGCTTTGAAGAGAGCTGGATTTGTGTTCCGATATAGAGCCCAAGGAAGTGGGCTCTGGGAGAGAATTATGAATACAATTTATTTCGGCGATTGGGTGTCCTATAATCTTGCGATATTAAGGAATGTGGATCCTCTACCCGTAGAAGTGATATCGCGTCTGAAAAAGGAGCTCTCCAGCAGGTGATTTTTGTAGTATTTTATTTATCTTTCAGAGAATAGATGCTATTAAATCTGCAAGTCTTATGGGCTCTGGTCTTACTCCACGAACAGTGAACATCTTAACGATGGACAGCACATATTCTGGTGGGTAAAGTTCTGGAGGATAGTATCTGATATAAAGTGTTGATTTCCCGCTAGAGATCTTTAGTGATTTTCCTTTGTTTATGATCTCAAGTCTTGTCTTCCAGTCATTGAAGTGTTTCTTCAGAGCACTTTCTATCTTCTTAGGATGAGGTTTATTCTTTGTTACTGCCATAGAGAGTACGTTGAATTCTTCATAGATCTGCTCCAGATCGACTGGATTAAAACCAGCAACGCATGCACCTTCTATCATGAAGACACGCATTTGAGTCCAAAATCCAGAGCTTCTGAGACCTTTTATGATGTTGTCAGTAGCATCCATACCGTCAATTGATACCTCAACTTTATGAAGACCTTCAAGGTAATTAGGAGCTCTAACCAAGGTCATGACGACATAAGTCCTTCCAACGGTTCTTGGAACAAAGGGTGCATCATCCACACCGACAGCTCTCAGATATTTTTTCAAACTTCATCACCTATACAAGGGAAGGCTTCCTGTAACCTTATTAATGAGCTGTGAGGGTCCAGGACCTATTCCAAGACATGTTATTGTTCCAGGCTCTAATTCCGTACGACCAGCGTCGGATATAAGAGATGTCACTAGACCTAATTTTTCTGCTTTTTCCTTTAGTCTTTTGAGTTCATCTAAGTTTTTTGCCTTTAATATTATCTTCTTTGCTCCTTGGCTCTTCCATATGTTAAACACGGGTCTTTGTTTTTTGTAACACTCTATTGCGCACTCTACGGCAGCATGAGCTACTTGTGCTGCTAATTTCCCGCACGACATTGTGATATCTCCTCTTACGACAATGACAAGCTTGAACTCAATGGTTCTTATGTCCTCCACCCCTGTGACACCTCTTTTTTATATAACCTACTGACCTAAACATACGCATGCTCATACAATAACCTTAAGGATTGCCTCCTAAATATAATTAAAAAGGAGTAGAATAACAAATAATAAATTAAATTAAGGCGTTAAACACATGATATGTAGCACCTTGAATTGCAAGCTCGCTCCTTCATTTGTCTTCTTATTAGCTAATATTGAATCATTGTATCATGATTGACGTACTCAGTGAGGAGATATTGTGATGCCTGGGAGTGACGATTTCCTATATGATAGTAATGAGGAAATGGAAGTTCTTAGATCTGATGGAACTGCTGAAAAGTGGGACAAATATAAGATATTGAACTCTTTACTCAGGGAGACGAACATAAGCAAGGATGCTGCAACTATAATTACTAGGGAAGTAGAAAAGCTTATAAAGACGATGGATCTCAGAACGATCCCAGCCCCGCTAATAAGAGAGCTCGTGAATGCCAAACTGATAGAATATGGACTCACAGAAGTAAGACGGTACTATACAAGAGTAGGAGTTCCAGTTTATGATGCACAGAGCATAATAATCAATGAGAGTAGCCCTAAAAAGTCTTCAGAGGTTCTAGCAAGGAAAATAAAAAGGGAATTTTCGCTGGTAAGGCTTTATTCAAGTGATGTCGTGAGCGCATATCATAGGAAAGTACTTCATGTGAATGGTATCGAGATGCCTGATGGATTCTTTGAAGTAGCATTGGATCTTGATTCACTGAAGAAAAACGGTGTTAGAATACCAGATCTAAAGATAACGCTAAAGCCTGCAAGAAGAACGAGGACGTTTGTTAACCAAGTTCTCGTGTACTCAGAAATAACGAAATATCACACCGTTTCTACTATATATTGGAATGACTTTAATTATGTTCTGGCACCATATATAGAAAAGGAGCATTTAGGAGAAGATGATCTCAGGGATCTTGCTCAGTCAATTCTCTTTGAGCTCTATACGAGGGAAATACCAGTTACAATAGTACTCTCTACAGAGCCACCAACAGCGCCAGCTTTCGGTCCCAAAGGAGAACGCATAGGAGAATATAGGGATTTTGACGAAATTGCACAGACTTTTGCTAGTGTGATAGTGGAAGAGTTCTCAAAGGGTGATGGCTTAGGGGGTAGCTTTGACAAGTACGTTAAGATCATCGTTAAGGGAACTCCTAGAAAGGATCTTCTTAAGGACTACATCTTCTTCTCCAAGGATACCATATTACCCCATAAAGCAAGGTATTCGAGGAATTCTTATGCTATAGTAGAGGAAATCTCACTAAATCTCATAAAGATAGCTGAGGAAGCACGAAATGATGAAGAAAAATATCTTGAAGGGATAGAAAAGTACAAAATGCTAGCTTTGAAAGCTTTGGGAGAGAAGTTAGAGTTCTTAAGCAAAGTTAACATAAAGAACACTATACCTGACGTAGAATCATGGGAAAAATATAATGCAGTTTCTTTATATGGCACTAGAGAGTCTATAATGAAGATCACAGGAGAAGATCCTATAGAAGATAAATCTTCCTTTAAAATACTTAAAAAAGTCTTGGATGTGATATCTAAGGACAGAACATTTGTCTTAAATTATTCTTGTCCTAGGGAAGCTATTTTTAGGTTCTCTAGCGCTCCCAAAGGTGAAAATGAGATGTCCAAAGAGGTTCTCTCGCTTACAGAGGGAATAAGTCTTTCGAGGGCAATAAATATATTTAAGGAGGTACAAGATTACTTCGATTTGGATGTTTATATGGACGTCTACCTGAGCCCTTCGTGGGATGTTGTGCTTAAGGTCTCACGTGCTGGCATTTATGGTGTTCATTTCAACCATAGAAGGTGAATAGTGTGAGGAGAACGATAAAGCTTGGGACAAGGGCGTATGAAATAGAAGTGCCTCGGAAGGTTAGTATAGAACAATTTGAGGCTGACATATATACTGCGAGGGAAGGGGCTAAGGACATAGAATATGTAAAAATGTTTACTTCCTACCGCCCAGGAATGAAAGTTGGCCTGATCGTGGACTTATCACTTAAAGATCCCTTCATGTACACGGTAGTTGACAATGCGTTATCGACACTTCATAGCTTAGGAGCGTATGATGAAGAAATCGTGCTATTCTTTACAAGTAGGATTGATCCCAGAGAAATACCCCCCATATATTCCTATAGATACGAAAACATCATTGCAAAGGAGCTTGAAGGAAGCACTCGGGAGCAATATGTAACACTCTCAACACTTGAGGATGTCGTGAGAATAGAGGTTCATAAGGCATTTGAGAGGAACCTAAGCAGGGGAAGTGAGTCTGGATTAAACGCCGTTTATGTGATCTCGGATTCATTTATAGACGGAATATTTGGTGTTAGAACTCCAGTTGCATCTCTTTTAGACTTTTTATCCTTAGCTTCACTGTCTTCTATAATGAGATTCCGTGCAGAAGTTGGTCTTCAGGAGTTCACGAGGATTCTCACCACAAAGCTTATGCTCTTACCACCATTTAGGTACCTCTCTGGCGGAATAGCTTTGCTAAAGGACTTCATGAATGAAGTCTTCAGCGTGTCTGTAGGCGACTCTAAAAAGATCCATGAAGACGTCATAGAGAAATACTTGAGAGCATATGGATATGCAATCCCAGAGAAGTATGACATACTTATTCTTGGGTTGACAGGAGGCACTTTGGAGGTAATTCACAGAGCCTTGACACTCACCAGGAACGTAATGAAGCAGGGTACTGTTGTGATCCTCTGTGCTGATAACTGGAACATAAAACTTGAACATGAGGAAAGGATCTTGGATTATTTATCCGAGAGAAAGGATAAGATCATTACAGGTGAAGATGTTATAGCATATGAGATTGCAAAATCAGTAGCGGAGAGATCAATACTACTTGTTGGTAGAGGCCGTTCAAAAATATTTGAAGTATTCTCTGATATACAAGAGGCAATTGACATAGCCTTGGAGAAGACCATGAGTACAGAACCTAAGCCTAAAATTTTAGTCCTATCATATGCTGACTATCTTATTCCAGCTAATCTACTTGGATAATGACCTAAAACTATCATTAAGGACAGGTGTTTTCCTATGAACCTCAAAGCCATTCAGGAAGCGATAAGGAAAGAGTACTACAAGAGGGACTCGGATAGAGGTTTAGATGGCACGTTCAGATGGTTTGTTGAAGAAGTAGGAGAGCTTGCCAAGGCAATTCGTGGAGAAGGAGACATAGAAGAGGAAATAGCTGATGCACTAGCATGGCTTTTGTCCATAGCAAATCTTCTAAATGTTGATGTAGAAAAAGCGTTTTTCAAGAAATATGGCTTTCTATTCAATGGAGGTGAGGGCAAATGAGCAATGGGTATAAGATAGAGATTGTGCCCATAGAGAAGCCCTCTCCTGAGATAAACGTGATCTTGGGACACACCCACTTCATAAAGACCGTTGAAGACCTTTATGAAGCCATTATGAACTCAGTTCCTGGTGTGAAGTTTGGTCTCGCATTCTGTGAGGCTTCTGGAAAGAGACTGATAAGATACGAGGGGACTGATGAAGAGCTTATCAAATATTGTATAGAAAATGCAAAGAGGATAGGAGCTGGACACACTTTTATAATCATGTTGAGAAACGCATATCCAATAAATGTCCTAAATGCTATAAAGAACACTGTGGAAGTATGCAGGATATACGCTGCGACTGCTAACCCATTACAGGTTATCGTGATAGAAACTGATCAAGGAAGAGGAGTGATTGGCGTAGTTGATGGATACACACCGCTTGGAGTGGAGTCTGATGAGGATATAAAGGAAAGAAAAGAGTTCTTAAGAAGCATTGGATATAAAAGGTGAGCATTTCCGTGGAGATAATTAGCAAAGGATCAAAAGCATACTTAGTTTACAAGGCAATAATTTATCTCTTTGTGTTTGTAACTTTCTTCATACTGATAATATTCCCAATAATGTATTCTTCCATCAGTGTGAAAAGCGACTATTCCATTGCCTTTGTTGGAGTATTCGTAGCCATTCCAACACCTATTGCTATGATAATAGCACTTGCAGTTTATGCAGTAGTCCTAGTGTTTCTCACATACAAGACCGTGAAGTTCGATAAGGATCTCCTTTACCTTCTAGGAGAAGCCCTCTTTATGTCCTATATTCTAACGACTATCGTTGCGCTTTTATTCCCAGGAAGTATGTATCAAGGGAATCCAGAGACGTACAATAAGGAACTCTTGAGGCAAGCATACTCTGTTCTTATAGCACCCTTCTTTGAAGAATTCTTTTTCAGGTTATGTCTCATTGGAATTCCCTTAGCTTTTATCATGAAGAGCATTAAGGGCATTATAGGAAAAGTCAATGTGAGTTCTCTTTCTATGAGAAAAAAGATAGCAGTAAACTTATTGATAGCGATTTCGAGTGTGAGCTTTGGTATTGCACACAGCGTTTTAGGTTTTTGGGGTATTGGAAAGGCCTTTGTTGCGACCATACAAGGTATCTACTTATCCGTGCTATTTATATACTTTGGATTTCTAGCAAATCTTTCATTACATTTCATAGTGAATGCTTTGAGTTTTCTCTCTCTATGGGCCATTGCAAAGCCTGTATCTTCAACGGGACTTTCAGCAGTACTTATTGCGGTATCGATAATATCCATAGTGG
Organism: Methanobacteriota archaeon; assembly: GCA_021162855.1. Lineage (GTDB taxonomy): Archaea > Thermoplasmatota > B47-G6 > B47-G6 > B47-G6 > B47-G6. The sequence goes on along the minus strand of JAGGXY010000033.1, from coordinate 1,316 downwards.
TGATAATAGGCTCTGTGCTCTCTGTGATAGCGCTACCTCTAAGGATCATTGAAAAGGCGAGAGCCATGAAAATAATAGTCATTGTAGGATATCCAGGTGCTGGAAAGACTGAAGTCAGGAAGATCATCGAAGAGCTCTATGGGATAAAAGGTGTAGCAATGGGAGACATAGTTAGAATGCAAGCCCAAAGATTTGAGATTCCTATGGATCCAAAGGAGATCTCGAGGTTTGCAGATAGTATGAGGAGAATTCACGGTATGGATTACTGGGCGAGGAAAACTGTTGAGTACATAAACGACATGAGACGCTCAAAGTCAATAGGGAAAATCATTGTGATAGACGGAGTGAGGAACATAGAGGAAGTAGAGTACTTCAAAAGGATATTCGGTGAAAATCTAGTAATAATAGCCGTAAACGCTCCAGACGAGTTAAGGTTTAAGAGATTGCTCGAAAGAGGACGTCGGGATGAGATAAAAACCATAGAAGATCTGAGACTAAGGGATGACATAGAAAGATCTTGGGGTCTAGATAAGGTAATTGGGATGGCCGATTTTATAATAGAAAACTCTGGAACTATAGAAGAGCTCAAAGAGTCTGTAAAAAGCGTACTAGATAAGATACTTTCACATTCGTAATCTCATACTAACGCTTAAGTCTTTCTTTAATTCTTCTTATTGATATTTCAAACCTTGGAGTGTACTTTCTGACTTTAACGTTCGATTTTCTGAATATTATCTCAGACGCTGGGTCTGGGTATCCTTCAGCATATACAAGCTCTGAGATCTCTGCATTCACTATCATCTTTGCACATATTATACACGGATAGTTTGTGACGTACATTGTAGCGCCTTTTATCGAGACCCCAAACACAGCAGCTTGTATTATAGCATTCTGCTCAGCATGAAGGCCCCAGCAGAGCTCATGTCGTGATCCAGAGGGCATGTTAAGACTCTCTCGGATGCATCCAATCTCAGAGCAATGTGGAAAGCCTTTGGGCGGGCCATTGTATCCTGTTGAAAGGATCCTCCTATCCTTAACGATTACTGCACCAACTTTCCTCCTGAGGCATTTACTTCTTTGAGCAACTAAGTATGCTATCTGCATGAAGTATTCATCCCACGTGATCTCTTCAGGATTAATTGACATCACAAACACCCATTAGGTATCAGACAGAGTATGCAAGGACTCCGTTCTCCGTTTTATCTTTTTTTATAAATTTGGTAGTATTTGGTAGTGGGTGGTTCTCCGTTCTCTTTTATTAGGAGGGCTTTATTGGGGGTTGGGCTTGTTATTCCTTGAATTAGGTAGTCCTTGCC
>JAGGXY010000120.1:0-4843 GCA_021162855.1 Methanobacteriota archaeon | reverse complement strand
TATCCTTGATAAGATTGCATTGGGGGTATTTCATTAATTGCCCCTTTGGGTATTAGCAGATTCCTGTAGTGGGGGCCTCCATACTAGCCACAACAATTACACAATCCCTTCTATATATTAAACTATCACAAAAACAGCTTAAAACAGCGAGATCTCTAACCTACAACAGGGTGTGAAACCATAACTTATATATCTAAAGGCGATATATCTAGTTTTGATACATTAGACTTTATATATTTAAATATAATGAAACTCAGTAATTGGGGATTCCTATGCCGAAAATAGTGCTTACGGCAGACAGAGCTCTTTTCACAGATTTCAGTGATATGAGCTTTTTAGGATTTGGTCTATGTTTACCTTATCGTTTAGTTCCGAAAATAATACAGTACAATTTCTTATCTCCAAAAGTTGATGTAAGTAAAGATTATAGGGCAAAAATAGCACCATACGGTCTAAGCAAACTAGAAGCAATTTTATACAAAAGTGGGTGGAGCTATGAGGACATTATAATAACACCCCCAGAATACTTGGAGAAGGTCATTGACGAAGATACTAAAGCAGTTGGTGTTCATGTTGTTGATCCACTTGGTCTCGCACCTGTTTCTTGGACATTGAAGTCTATGTCTGGCGGAGGTATGACATGTACCGAGTATGAGTTCAGAAGACTTATGCGCAAGTTAAACGAAATACGTTACGAGAATGGGTATAATTACAAGATAGTGGTGGGAGGTCCTGGAGCATGGCAATTAAGACACAAAACTAAAGAATTTGGCATAGACGTTCTCTATGAGGGAGAGGGAGAACGGACAGCGCCTCAAATATTTAGGGAAATTGTCAATGGTGGGAATGTTCAAGAGCATATTATAGGGGAGAACGTTGAAGATGCTATGATGATTCCAACGATAAGGACTCCATCTAGAAATGGTGTTGTTCAGGTTATGAGAGGTTGTCCTCGCAGATGCCAGTTTTGTTCCCCCTCAATGTTCAAAATAAAGTATATGCCACTTGAGAAAATCCTATGTGAAACGAAACTAAATTTAAAAGCTGGGGCAAAACACATTGACTTAGTTTCAGAAGATATCCTCTTGTATGGTGCTCATGGAATAGATGTCAACCAGGAGAAGGTTTTAAAGCTATTTCTCACAGTTCAAAAGGAATGTGAGAAATTCTGGGATGGTGATTATAAGCCTAGAGCTGTTTTTAGCCATACATCTGTCGCAACGGTAGTCTCTGCAAAGAATATTGTCAAAAAAATAACTGAGATCTGTGGATACAATTCCTCTAGGCCTATATTTCCACAAGTTGGCTTCGAAAGTGGGAGCCCAGAAATAGTGAGGAAGTACTTTATCGGAAAACCTAGACCGTGGTCTCCAGAGGATTGGCCAAGACTTTTGGTAGAAGCTGCTATAATAATGAATGAAAATTACTGGTATCCATGTTATACTTATATCATAGGATTTCCAGGAGAAAGTGCAAGAGATCATAAGATGACAATAAAAGTAATTGAAGAAATGCACGATAATGGTTTGTACGTCTGGACATTTCCATTATTTCTTGTTCCCATGGGTGGATCACTACTTGATGGAAAAATAGATCATACTAAACTAAGGGATTTATCAGAAGGGGCGCTAGAAGCCATGATAGTTGGATGGAAACACAGTCTCTGGGTAAGTAAAAAACTATATATCAAGCTAATAACACAAACTGTTCCGAAAGGATTTAAGTCTAGGATAATGATTCGAGTCAGCAAGTACGCCTTAAACGCTTTAGAAGGTGCCATAAAAACCATTGAGTCAGATCCCGAAGTTATAGAAAAATCGTTCTCTAAAGTAAATATAAGAAACACAAGTTCATTTTTGTGGCAGTTGATTAAGCACCTTTAAAATTCTCTTGCTGCTGATACAAAATAAATAACATAGACAAAATAAGGTGATTAAAGGAGTAGGGAATGATCAGTGCTAGAAGGCCTTAAGCCTGCCACGTGAGACCTCATATATTTCAGCTCTTGTTAGGAGATCTTCAATAACTTCTTCAATGATTTCCTTACTTACTCCAGTGATCTTGTGCACTCTATCTATCACCCCGCTCCAGGGAGCTCCTGCTCCTGAGTCCATTTCCTTTATTGTATCAATGATCACCTTTTCTAAGGAGCTTGGAGCTTCTTCGTATGCCTCTTCCAATTCATACTCTTCTTTAGGAGTTTCTACTTCTTCCTCCACTTCGGGCTCTTCCTCTGTTTCGATCCCAAACTCCTCAAGCTCAAACTTCATTATATCGCTTATGTATCCTAAGCTATCCGTTAAAAGCGCTTTGTAATCTTCTACTTCCTTTAAGATTTCTTCTGGTGTATAGTAAGTAAATGTAAGCTTTAGAGGCTTCCAGTAATGAAATGGCACCTGTAACTCTATTAACATGTCCTCTGTGAGGTCATTATCGAAATTTTCTGCAATTTTCCTTACGTAATTGAGCCTCTCTATGGTGTTAGATGCCACATCTATTATCCATGCATTTCTATCCGAAAGCTTAGCTTTTTTTATCCACTCAGGCCTAATTATTGGGATCTTTCTTCCTTCTTCTGGTTCGAATATCCTTATCTTAGCCGTAAGCATGACTATCGTTGGCTCGTTTTCTAGGAGTTTTAGAAACGTATATACGTCCGGCTGGAACTCGCCTGCATATATCGATATCACACCCGTTATATCAGATATTCTAGCCTTTATTGATCTCCTTTCTTTGCTTTCTATCACATCAGTTACTGTTCCAACAAAGAACACTCTATTTATAAGGGCCCCAAACGGAGATACAAGATATCTTATTGTTTTGTCATCCATTTCCTCTTCGTGAATATATCTTGACCTCTTTACCTCTTCTATAAAGACTCTCCAAGCAACTTGTCTTCTAAACATGAGCATCACCTTATGAAAGCTCTTCTAGTATCATAGTTATCTTCTCGCTCATTTGATCTAACGTGTTTTCTTCAATTGAATTAACAAAGAACACGAGTCCTGTCTTCCCTGGGATTATGTCCCCTCTAACTATGACGTACATTCCAAGAAGTTTTTCCCTGATGTATTTATACCCGTTACCAAATTCTATATCACTCCTAGCCTTAGCTAAGAGGTCATCAAGCGTCTCCCCAAGGAACTTTTCTAGGGGTTCTCTCCCTATGACAGCAAGGAGAGCACCCGTCCCATCATCTATAACCACACGAGCTCTGAGGTCGTATACTCCTTTCACATGTCCATGTTCTGGGCATATTCCTCCTTCTCTCAGGATCCTTCCACAGGCTTCACACCTCTTTATTATTCCGCTACCTTGCTTTACATCCACGATAAGCCCCTGAACACTTACGTCAAGCCCTCCTCCTCTTGATACTATATCATAAAGCGTCTCGGCCTTAGGACACGAGATATCTGTTTCTATTCTCTCAACGACTGTGTGAGGGTCTAGGATTAACGTCGGAATGCCTCTATAGCTCCTAACTCTTGCACCAACGATCTTAACGACATCTCCTTCCCTTATATCAAAGTCTGACCAAGATGAGAACGCTATCTTTCCAGTACTATCACATAATAACCCTCTTAGGATAGGTCCTTTCTCTACGTCCTTCTCTCTTTTTGCGACCTTTAAAACCAGTGCTTCGAGTTCTACCCCGAACATTCCATCTTCTAATTCTTTTATGTACTTCTTTCCTGCTTCAACGACATGTATCTCTTTATCGTAGCGTTCTATGATTGTGTTCTGAGTTATATATAGAATAACTCCTAGAGGACCAGCTTTTGCATAGGCGTTTATTATCCTCACGTTGTCCTCAGCGTTAAAGGGAAAAGAATCCACATATGCTCTAAATGGCATAGATCCAGTTTCATCTGCTATTACTCCAGCGTAGAACTTTCCCCTTTCGGTAGTTACCTCATTAACTCCAAGGATTTTCCCTATGACTTCGAGTCTCTTATCCCCATCCACTATCTCTGAAATTTTTTTCTTCTGAGACTCTCTTATGACATGAAGACCAAACTTCTGCATGATTTTCCTTTTAAGCTCGTCATAATTCAATATTATAATGGCTAACTTCCTGGCCTCACGTTCAAATTCCTCCTCACTCACACGATCTCTAAGTAAGGGATATACTTCTCTTTTTAGTCTACTAATAAGCGTATCTATAGTGCTTTTCATGCTCCTCACCGTTTATAAATAAGCGTATATGTCTTCACGAGACTACGCTCACATTTTTATGATGGTTTTTCCCCAATGGTTGCCCGCGTGTAGTATTTAAGGATACTTTCGAAACTTTAGCAACGGACGCGGGCTTCCCCCTCAGCCACTTCATCTTTATCCTTGGCTCATCGGGAGCGACATTGACCACCACGGGACCCGCCTTACGTGGGATTAGCACGATCCTCTTGCCTCTGATGGCTATCCTGCCGTCATCGAGGCAATTCATCTAACTATTTCTCTCCTTCCTTCATTTAAATGTTTCTATGAGAAAATACTATTGTACTTATTTAACGGAAATAGTCTAAAATCTAAATGATCACCCTAGAAGAACATTCTCAAAACATGCCTTTATAGTTTTTGAACCATAAAGACCATAGGCAGTTCTTAAAATATGCTTCTACTAAAATATTTAAAAAAATATTACTCGCATTTATATTTATTTTTGATGCACTATGCCAAAACTATACAAGGTCCCTGAAGTCGCGAGAATGCTAAACCCCCATCGCATCACCATCCTTCGGTGGATATGTGATAAGAAGATAAAAGCAATCAGGATGAGAAAGCTCTGGATGATTCCCGAAGAGGAAATGCAGGAGGAGTGAAATGGCCAAGCTCACGAGGACAG
>JAGGXY010000054.1:0-8504 GCA_021162855.1 Methanobacteriota archaeon | reverse complement strand
GTGGAATTAACGTCAGCGGATTGAGCTTGAAATTCTGCTGCAGTGCAGTCAATATGGAATTTACCTGGGAATAATCTATTGTTCCAGAAACCCCCACACCTATGATTGCATATACTATTAATGAGAGTATGTATCCTGGTGTTGTTGTCCAGAGCATGGACTTTATGTGATCTATCACATCGACTTCAGCAACTGCTGCTGCTAGAACTGTTGTGTCAGATACTGGGCTTATCTTGTCTCCCAAATATGATCCAACTACTATAGCACCAGCTGCTATAGGTAGCGGAACCCCTAGACCATAAGCAACTCCCATTAAAGCCACACCGAACGTTGCTCCAGTCCCCCATGAAGTTCCTGTTAACAGAGAAGACACACTCGTTATTATCGCCGCTGCTACCAGGAACACCTTAGGCGACAAAGACTTAAGTCCTATGTACATGAGATATGGTATCGTCCCTGAGATTATCCATATGGCTATAAGAATACCAACTGTAAGCAATATTATCATTGCACCCATTGCCCTACTTGTCATGGGAACTACGCCATCTTTGAACATCTTGTCCCAGTCGTACCCATAGTAGAATATGAATATGGCACTAGTGATCATGGAAACGAACATCAGAAGTATCGCTGTATCGAACTTCAGCACCAGTTTACCCACAAGCATCACTACAAGAATAAGAAGGAAGATCAATACTGCACCTAAAGTACCCACTTTTTTGGGTTCCCTTTTCATCGGCTAACACCTCGAAGGACAAAGATACGAATTAAAGCTTGATTTTTGTATTTGTAGGTGATTTCATAAATATTTTGTTAATTCTTTAAACCATTATAGAAATCGACGAGAGAATATTGCTCCAAAGGGCGGAGATAAATCGACGATGGACATCTTTGGCTTAAAAGGTTCAACCTAAGGAAACACAGATTGATGCAAAATACGATCTGTACTTCCCACTATAAGAGAAGGGTCTAACAACGCCTCAGTTCATAATTGCCCATGCGTAAAAAATATATCCCTTTTAAGTCACTCTTTACACCCATGGATATCGACGTAAAGGAACTAAAACAATCCCTGAGAGAACGCATATGGAAAGAGCTTGAAGAGAAGGGCATAGCTGTTTTTCCAAGACCTGTTTATGGAAGAATTCCAAACTTCAAAAGTGCTGAAAAGGCAGCAATAAGACTGTTTTCTCTAGATGTTTGGAATAAGGCCAAAACTGTGAAGGTAAATCCTGATTCTCCTCAGAAGTACATAAGATATAGGGCTCTTGCAGAAGGCAAAAAGGTTCTAATGCCAACTCCAAAGCTAAGAGAGGGATTTCTACTTTTAGATCCTGCAAGGATACCAAGAAGTGAATATAATTATGCGTCTACAATAAGAGGTGCATTTAAATACGGAATAAAAGTGCCAATAGCTAGAATCCCCAAAGTAGATCTAATAATCACTGGAAGTGTTGTCGTCGATTTCTATGGAAACAGAATAGGAAAAGGGGGTGGATATGGAGATCTCGAGTATGGAATTCTTAGAGAGCTTGGGAAGGTCTCAGCTGATACTCCTGTCATAACAACAGTTCATGACGTACAAGTACTTAGTGAAGAGCTTCCACACGAAGAACACGACATTGTGCTTGACATAATTATAACACCTACTAGACTTATTCAAACTAAGAGAAAACGCGAAAAGCCAAAAGGAATTATATGGGAACTCATAACTGAGGATATGATAGAGAAGATTCCTATATTGAAAGACCTCAAAAGAATACTTAAGGTCGATTGATGTTGTTGCATCAAACCTCATTCAATGCTTATGAAGAATATATGCATAAGGAAATCTCGTTCTTAAAAATACAGCAGCAATCAGTATCAGGATACATGAACGTGCCTACAAGCACAATTCATGCAGACACAGCAATCTATCACATTACTCCTGTAGTTGCAGATACAGCTACACTTGTTAGAAATGCAAATGCACTATGATAGGTAGCTGCTGTAGCTAAAACATTACTATAGTACTACCCTTCCAGAGATCTCTTAAGAACTCTTCCAGCAAGGTATTCCCCTTCTAATCGCTATTATCGAATATTATATTTATATTATTTGGTAGTTTGGTAGTTACAACTTGCTAAGCTTCTATCATCGATCACCTCGGTTAGGTCAATGATGCTCCACACAACGAAAAGAATCAGAACTATTACCCACCAGATCCCCAGAATGATTAACCCGCTCGTAAGAAATGATAATACTCCCTAATCCTCCTTCAGAAATTCTCAACCCGCTGCTTAAACTTCTGAGGAGCTTCTCTCAGACTCTCAAAGACAAAAAGAGGATGTGTCCCTTTTCAGATTGCAATAGTCACTACTGGCAGTTTCCGGATTTTTCAGCCCCCTGCTACGTTTATGTCTGCTTCTCTGTCTGGGATTCTTTTTTAAAGCCTTTACTGCCAGCATGTGGGTAAACTCTGTCAATTTTGATAAAGTCTTTCAGCCTAGCTTTGGGGGTTTTCGGCTGTTTTCTGCACTTTGTGAATGAAATTTAGGACTGCTCGGTAATTTCTGCTGAGTCCTTCAGCGATGAGTTTGGCGCTTTTGTGCGGTATTGACCGGATTATGTAAAAGGCTTTGTTGATTTGAAGTTTATGGTGGTCGAATATTATACCGGTTAAGTCGTTGAAGTATTCCGCAGTTTTTGCAGTGGTATTTTGGATACCTTTTGGTGTATCCGTTTTCTAGACTTCTTTACTGCCACAGTATGGACAGGTTACTCCTTTCGGATAGCGTGTTTGTCTGATTATTCTGTAACATTCTTTGGGCCTAACAAGAATAATTTTCGGGCGATAACCTCGTTGTAATTACCCCGATCATGATAAATGCTTAGGAAAAACTTAAAAAACCTTTTAGTCACAATATGTAGATGAGCCAAAGAGAGAAGGGGTGAAGGGGGTGAAGGCAGAACGGGATATAAGCTGGAAGGATATATTAAAAGCCCTTGGTCCAGGCTTAATAGTCGCAGCTGCTTTTGTTGGTCCAGGGACTGTCACAACAACATCTTCCTCGGGTGCTAAATATGGGTATGTACTTCTTTGGGCTTTGACTTTCTCTGTGTTTGCAACAATTATATTGCAGGAAATGTCTGCAAGAATTGCAATTGCAACAGGTAAACCCTTAGCTGAGTTCATTAGAACGAGCCTCTCAAAGAACCCGACAGTGAATAAGGTTGCGGCAATTCTCGTAGTCCTAGCAATAGGTGTTGGGAATGCAGCATTTCAAACCGGGAATCTAACTGGTGCAGCTATCGGCTTAAATGCAATGTTTGGGGGTTCAAACATCTTATGGCTGTGGGTTGTTGGAATTATAGCTACAATACTGCTCTGGACTGGAAGTTATAAGGTAGTTGAGAAGTTTCTAACAACCCTAGTTGCAGTAATGGGGTTTGCATTCCTCATTGACATGTTCGTCGCAAAGCCAAGCTGGGGACAGGTGGCTGTCCACCTCGTAAAGCCTACTATTCCTGAAGGTGCTCTTACAATAGTGTTGGCTTTAATTGGAACAACTGTAGTACCGTACAACCTATTTCTGCATTCATCCTCAGTTTTGGAGAAAGGTTGGAAGGGACGAGTGGGCATAAAGATAATGCGCTGGGATATTATAATTGGAGTTCTCCTTGGAGGAGTCTTCAGCTGGGCAATCATGATAACAGCTGCTGCAGTTTTACACCCAGCAGGAATAATTGTAAAATCCGCTGGAGATATGGCAATCCAATTAGAACCTCTCTTAGGTAGGGCAGCTGCCACTTTCTTTGCCATAGGTTTGTTCGCAGCAGGCATGACTTCTGCGGTCACAGCTCCTCTAGCGGGAGCATATGCAATCCAACAGTCCTTAGGTCTGCCAAGGGATTTGAAGAACAAGTACTTCAGGCTGTGGTTCATGATCATAATGCTTTGTGGTCTTGGGTTTGGTACCATGGTGTTTGCGACAGGGAGATCACCAATTGAGGCAATAATCTTTGCTCAAGCTGTGAATGGTGTATTGCTTCCAATAGTTGCTTGGATGCTCCTCTATGCAGCAAACAAGAAGGAGTATTTGGGAGAGTACACGAACGGTCCAATTAGCAATGTGCTCGGTGGTATTTCAGTTGTTACAGCAACAGTTTTGGGAATTAGGCTCATTTTAAAGGCTATAGGCGTGATGTGATACTTGTTACTTGTTTTATGTTTTATTTTATTTTTTATATTATTTTTATTATTTTATTTTTTTAAGGGGGTGCTTTACATGTATGGGTGGAGAAGGAGAATTGGGCTAATAGTACCTTCCTCCAACACGACGATGGAGCCAGAGTTCTGGAAGATGGCTCCAGAAGGAGTTTCAATACACACAGCTAGAATGAACTTGAAGATTGTTACTGAAGAAGCTTTGATTGAAATGGAGGGTTATGCAAAAGATGCAGCAAAAAGACTGGCGGATGCTGCGGTGGACATAATTGTGTATGGGTGCACCTCAGGAAGTCTTGTGAAGGGCAGGGGTTATGACCAACAAATAGCAAAGGAACTAGAAGAAGCATCCGGAATAAAGGCTATAACGACATCAACTGCAGTTCTTGAGGCTTTAAGGACACTTGGAATAAGCAAGGTGGTAGTTGCAACCCCATATATAGATTCCGTCAATGAGAAAGAGAAGCGGTTTCTTGAAGATAACGGATTCGATGTCCTTGCAATCAAGGGGTTGGGAATAGTACAAAACACGGAGATTGGAAAACAAACTCCAGAGGTAGCCTATAGGCTGGCGCTGGAAGTATATTCTCCAGAAGCTGATGGGCTGTTCATCAGCTGTACAAACTTTAGAACAATTGAAATCATAGATAAACTTGAGAATGATTTGGGAATTCCTGTAGTAACGAGCAATCAGGCCTCAATGTGGTATGCTCTTAGAAACCTCAAAATAAAGGATAAGTATGAAAAAAGATATGGCATATTAATGAAGGAGAAACTTTGAGGTGACTAGCCCTATGAAAGTCGATCTTAACTCCGACCTTGGTGAGAGTTTTGGGAGGTATAAGCTCGGAATGGACGAGGAAGTAATGAAGTATATAACGTCTGCAAACGTTGCCTGTGGATTCCATGCAGGAGATCCATTAGTTATGAGGAAAACTGTTAGGATCGCGAAAGAAAACGGAGTTATGGTTGGAGCACACCCAGGATATCCAGATCTCATGGGCTTTGGTAGAAGGTATATGAAGATATCAAGGAATGAAGCGAGAAATTATGTTCTATATCAAATAGGAGCACTATATGCTTTTCTAAGAGCTGAAGGTATGGAACTACAGCATGTAAAACCTCATGGGGCATTATACAACGCTCTTGTTTCTGATGAGGAACTTGCATATGGTGTCATTGAGGGTATTCTGGACTTCGACAAGAACATAATATTCGTTGCACTTGCCGAATCTAAGGTTATAGAACTCGCAGAAAGCATGGGTCTAAAGGTTGCAAGAGAGGCATTTGCTGACAGGGCATATAAAAAAGATGGCACTTTAGTCCCAAGAAGCATTCCTGGTGCTGTAATACACGACAAGGAAGAGGTCGTGAGAAGAGTCATAGGAATCGTCGAGGAGCACAAAGTAAAGACAATAGACGGAGAATGGATAGAGATAACAGCTGACACAATATGTGTACATGGGGACACTCCTGAAGCTGTAGAGCTTGTTAAGTACATAAGAAAGAGATTGGAGGAGGAAGGAATTGAAGTTGCCCCAATGGGGAGGTTCTTATAACATAAAGCCCATTGGAGACTCTGCCATAGGAATATTCTTTGAGGAAAAAATAGATGAAAAAGTGAACGATATTGTCATTGCTATTTTTAAGAAAATTGAAAGGGCAAACATAGAGGGCATTATAGAAGTTGTACCGACATACAGGACAGTGTGCGTTTATTACGATCCAACAGTAATAAAATATAGAGAGCTCGTGGGGGCTATTAAAAAGATAATCTCAGAAACAAGGCTTGAAGAAAGCAAAGAGCATAGGATTGTCAAGGTTCCAGTAGCTTATGGAGGAGAGTTCGGTCCAGATTTGGGATTTGTTGCAGAGTATAACGGCTTAACAGAAGATGATGTAATAGAAATTCACTCCAAGCCTACATACAGGGTATACATGTTAGGTTTTACACCAGGCTTTGCATATATGGGAGGACTCGACGAGAGAATCGCCACTCCAAGATTAGAGAATCCTAGGAAAAAAGTTCCTGCAGGATCTGTAGGAATCGCTGGAAAACAAACTGGAATATATCCTATAGAAAGCCCGGGTGGGTGGAGACTAATAGGTAGAACCCCACTTAAGCTTTTCGATCCAAAAAAAGATCCTCCAACACTTCTCCTTCCAGGAGATCATGTGAAGTTCATCCCAATAGACGAAGATGAGTTTTATAAGATGCTCAAGGAGGAAACCAGATGATTGAAATACTTGATCCTGGATTGTTTTCAACAATTCAAGACCTTGGGAGGAAAGGATATCAAAAATATGGTGTTCCAGTTTCAGGTGTAATGGACTTTATTTCAGCGAGACTCGTGAACATGCTTGTAGGAAACGACGAAAATAGTGCTTTGATAGAATTCTATATGAAGGGTCCTAAATTAAAGTTTCACAGTAATGCATACTTTGCAATAGCTGGAGACGTGAGAGCAAAATTAAACGGAAGGGATATACACCCATGGAAGAGATATAAAGCATCTTCCGGGGATGTACTCGAAATAGGAACTATATCTTCAGGGTCGTATGGGTATATAGCATTCTCTGGGGGAATAAATACTGAACCCATCCTAGGTAGCAGATCTACATATCTAAGAGCAAACATCGGAGACAAACTAAAGTCTGGAGACAGAATTCCATTAGGAAGTCACTACAATCTCCCAAGACTCGATTATATACCAAGAAGTCTTGTACCTAAATATTCTAATAGTGTCGAAGCAAGAATTATCCTCGGACCAGATGATGATCATTTCACTGAAAATGGAATAAAGACGTTTTTTTCTTCAGAGTACACGGTCACTCCTGAGTCCGACAGGATGGGATACAGACTAAAAGGGCCAAAAATAGAACACTCTAAAAGAGGGCCAGACATAATAACAGATGTAGTTCCATTAGGAACTGTACAAGTACCAGGAAACGGTCAACCCATAATAATGTTAGCAGATAGACAGACAACTGGGGGATATGCAAGAATAGGAGTTGTTATAACCGCGGACATTCCAAAGGTCGCACAACTCAGACCTGGAGGAAAAATAAGATTTAAAGAAGTAACTATAGAAAAAGCATATGAAGAGCTCATGAAAATTGAAAACAGGTTAGAGCTCATAAAGAAGCTACTTTATGGGAAGTTAATATACATACGCACATCTGTTTCTGGGAGAACATTTGATACCTTCATAGAGCTCATGTATGACCACCTATGAGCCCTTCCAAAGACTTAAACGCTTTATATGCAATAGAAGCAAGCACCACATAGATAATACTTAAAAATACCAATGAATAAGGTACTGGAATTAAAAAATACACAGGGTATATTAGAGCCACTATCAAAGAGGTATCTCCAAGGGTTTTCATACTATATAATCCTAAATTCTTAGATATTATAATGCAGGACTCTCTGAATAAGTAAGTTCCTAAAAGAGAGAGAAGATAAGGGACTACCGTTGAGAATATTGCAAGCGATAGACTCATCAATTTAATACTCACAGAAACTCCAACAGCTCCTAAGACTATACTTGGAAAAATAAACATCAACGATAATCTGTAGTTTTTGACTATAGAGTCGTCTTTTAAAATAAGCGCTATCATCGAAAAAAGCTTAAAAACTTCAATGGCCCCAAGAAGGGAAACCATTATGATAGCAATTCCAACATACGAAATCCCAGTTATATACGAAAGTTCGATCGAAAATATCATAAAGAGATATGCAAGGTAGCTTGCATAAAATCTAGATATCTGTGCTATTCTGCTCGTTGCTTTCATATGATCCAAAATATCTTATTTAGCAAATTTAAACCTAACTTGACCTCCTCCACACACTGAAGTGCGAGGATTCCTAGTGGGGAGGTTTGTGCTTCTACGGAAGAGACCCGTAGAAGCACGGGGTGTGCCAGCACCTCCTTATTCTTTATCCCTCGCAGGAACTTGGCTAACCTCTTTCCTCAATTCATCCCCACATTGAAATACATGGCTTTCTTAGCAACGTTTTGTAATGTGCTATACGCAAACATATACACATACGGCAATCCAGAGAGTATCAAGGAGCTACTTGAAAACAGCGCATAAACATTTCTAACACGGGAAATATTTACGCGGACAGAAAGTCCTACAATTGTGTAATAAGCTCTACTTCCTGCTGAGAGAAAAATGGGTTAGGAAGTTTTAGGTCTTATGACTATTTTTCCCATGGGTATTTTATAATAATAGGGCCCCTTCCAGAACATCCACCAAGGAGGATCCTTCCTGTACTCCAGGATCGTAGTAG
>JAGGXY010000020.1:0-7383 GCA_021162855.1 Methanobacteriota archaeon | reverse complement strand
CACTATCACACCACACTATAAACCTTTCACCCAAAACAGAGCAAAACAAAAAGATACAAAAAACTACAGTTTAAAGTTTCTGCCCCCTCCTGCCTAAGGGTGAGGATTCTTTGCGGGGAGGTCTGGGCTACCAGAGGATGCGACCTCGGTAGCTGGGGTGTGCCAGCACCCTGTTATTCCTATCCCTTGCGGGAACTTGGCTAACTCCTCTCCTTTCCCCAATTCATCTCCACATTGAAATGCAAGGCTCTCTTAGCAACGTTTTGTAATACATAATAATATTCGTAAAAATTTAGTGGGTTGTTTCACTAATACCTATGCTCTCTTCCAGCTGCTTCTTTCTTCGTTCCCTATTTATTATCCTTGTTATGTACCCTGCTATTGTGTTTCTAACAAATTTACTGTCCGTCTTTATAAGTACTTGAACAACCTTTTTATTGTGTTCAAAGTCTCCAGTGAATAAGTCTCTGTATTTTTCTAAGAGCTCTTTTGCTGCTTTCTTAATGAATGCAGGCTTAACAGCGCCCATTGATATCCCTCCATGTATTTATATAGGTTTTAGATTACAATACTATGACACTGACGAAATGATGATTAATCTGTGACTATGGATTATGAAAAATTTCTATCCTTATAAAGTTTAGGAGCGGAGCTATGTTTCAATCATCACATAATATAGAGGTAGAAACTTTAGTGACTTATGAGTTTGACCTCCTCCCCGCACTGAAGGGCAAGGATTCCTAACGGGGAGGTTTGTGCATATCCCCGGCCTCGCTCCTCATTGGACATACGTGGGGTTGTGTCAGCACCCTGTTATTCCTATCCCTTGCAGGAACCGAGGCTTTCTTAGCAACGTTTTGTAAGAGGTTTCTCTCTTTGTGTGGGATGTTTGTGTGGTGCTCATTTAACAGAACAGTCTTGTGGGGAAAAACCTCTAACCTTTAACTCTTTGGGATCCAACTGGTTTCACAATAGTCCCAGGAGTCTTTAACCGTTCTGGTTAGCCGTAATTTTTGCAACGGCTCCTTTCAGCCTCGAGTGAGAACCTTCATTGGAGGGCTTTGGGAAGCATGTGAGCCCCACATCCTCGCGGCTTTAGCGGTTCCCATTCGGGCTTAGAACCCAACATATCGGGGACCGCCACATTATAATGAGATAAGCCCTAAGAATGCTTAAAAATTGCAGGGGACATTACGTGCCAAACTTTAACGCTTTTTTACCATCTACAAAACAGCCCTCATGATAATCATGATAACAATCACAAGACCTATATATATCCCCCACGGGTCTTGTACTTCCTACAAATTACCCAAAAACGAAAACAGTTTAAACGGCAAGAGTTCACAATACCTTCCAAGATGGAGTAAGGTTTATAAGGCATACTTTCAGTATATATGTGCAAAGGAGCTCCTCTTTAAAAGAGCAGAAAATTAAAGCACAATTGAAGTGTGTCTGTAGGAAATGGTAACAGTCCTAAAGCTCTCTTGCCATTAAAGTAAGAAATAGCTTTTATTGAAGTCTATCCTTAAGAGAACATCTAGAGAACATTTGTTTAGTACTATAGGTTATTTGATATGCATTTTAGTAATTTGTATTATAAAAATAATATTCCTTCATGTGTCTTTAACCATAGTAGTAAAAGATAATGAGCCGTGAAGTAGTGTCATAGAGCCTTTGGGGGTGTAATTGAGTTGCGCGTCAAGGATGTAATGACAGAAAACCCAATATATGTAGAAGTTCCAGGATCACGAGACGATGTGATTAAAGTCATGCTAAAGTATCAGTACTCTGGATATCCAGTTGTTGATCGTCATACAAAGAAGCTTGTAGGGATCGTAACTAGAAAGGATCTCTTGAATAAACCAAACGAGGATCAGATAGCCCTTCTTATGACACCAAATCCAATAGTTGCTGTACCTAAGGAAAGTATTAAGAGTGCTGCAAAAAAGATGCTTAGATATAATATACACAGACTTCCCGTAGTAGACTCTTCTGGAAATCTCATAGGAATTGTCACGGACAGGGATCTTATTAGATACATAGTTATGAAGAAGGTAGAAGATCCCGTAATAGACTACATGAAAGGACTCTGCATTCCGGTTTATCTTGAGACCCCTGCTAACGTCCTCATGGAGATAATAAGGGTTTCTAAGATATATGCATTCCCTGTTGTAGATGATAACGCAAACCTTGTTGGGATAATAACAGATAGAGACTTACTTTCAGAGGCTGAAATACGTGACATAATAGTAGATGTTCAAGAGATAGAAAGCGAAGATGAGTATGCATGGGAAGGTGTCAGGAACATTCTTCCATATTACTATATAAAGGAGGAGCTTATTATACCAAAGAAGCCCATTAAGGAGTTCATGGTGAAGAATGTTAGGACAATATATCAAAAGGCACCAGTCTGGGAGGCTGCAGATCAAATGATAAAGTTTGACATAGACCAGCTACCCGTTGTAGATCATCATAACAAGCTTGTAGGAATGATAACCATACACGATATCCTCGCTGCCATACTAAAGCACTAGGTAGGTACCTTTCGGTGAAACACGATGGGCGATATCTATGATGAAATTATGGCCATAGCAAAGAGAAGAGGTATAGTCTACCCATCCTTTGATATATATGGAGGTATCTCAGGCTTTTATAGTTATGGACCAATAGGAGCACTTCTTAAAGACAACATAATTGATGTATGGAAGAAGTTCTACGTCGTGAGAGAAGGCTGCCTTCTTATAGATACGCCAAACATAGTACCTTATAAAATACTGAAGGCTTCAGGTCATGTGGATCGTTTTACGGATATACTCGTAGAGTGTAAGAGTTGTGGGTCTAAGTATCGTGCTGATAAGGTCATTGAAGAGCAACTTAGTATAGACACTTCATCTATACCCAGAGAAAAGATCTTTAAAATCATAGAAGAAATGGAATTGAAATGTCCATCATGTGGGGGAAAACTAGGAAATCCTAGAGAAGTAAACCTGATGTTTAAGACTGAAATAGGGTTTGGAGATGTAGTGAAGGCTTTCTTGAGACCTGAAACTGCTCAGGGAATATTCGTTGAGTTTAATATTCTCTATAATGTCGCAAAGAAAAAGCTACCTATGGGTGTTGCGCAAATAGGTAGAGGTTTCAGAAATGAAATATCTCCAAGGCAGGGGATTATAAGACTTAGGGAGTTTAATATGGCCGAAGTTGAAGTATTCTTTGATCCAAAAAGGGATGATCATCCACTCTTTAATGACGTTAAAGACGAAGAAATAAAGGTGATAACGAAGGATGACAAAGAACTACAGGACACTGTTGGGAATCTCTATAGTAAAGGCATCATCAAGGGAAAACTTCTTGCATATTATATTGGTTTAACAAAGAAACTACTAGTAGCGCTTGGAATTGATGAAAAGAAGTTGAGATTCAGACAACATAAGTTATATGAGCTTGCACACTACGCAACAGACTGTTGGGATGCCGAAATTTATTTAGAGCGCTTCGGATGGACAGAAGTTGTTGGAATAGCGAATAGAAGTTCTTATGACCTAACAACTCACTCTAAAGAGTCCGGTGTGGAACTTGTTGCATATAGGAACTTAGAAAAACCGAAGAAAGTCGTGGAAAAGGTTGTGATTCCAAAGTATAATATATTAGGACCAATGTTCAAGGATAAGCTTAAGGCCGTCGAAAGGGCTCTAAAAGAGGGCAAGTATACGGATACGGGAGATAAACTTGTTGTGGATCTGGAAACGGAGAAAATAGAGATACCAAAATCTGCTGTGGATATAAAGAAAAAGGAGAAAACAATAATGGTAGAAAAATTTGTACCATGGGTAGTAGAACCCTCATATGGCATTGACAGGATATTGTACGGAATCTTGGAGCATAGTTATACAAGGGATGATCGAGGATATGTCTACTTCAGATTTAGACCGTATATAGCTCCAATAAAGGTCGGAGTATTCCCTATCGTTAATAAAGAGCCATTCACAAGTGTTGCAAGGGATGTTTACATGAGATTCGTGAGAGAGGGCATCGTTGCATATTATGATGCAAGTGATTCTATAGGAAAAAGGTATGCAAGAATGGACGAAATAGGTACTCCATATTGTGTTACTATTGATGGACAAACCCTTGAGGATAACACGGTTACTGTAAGAGATAGGGATACTAGAAAACAAATAAGGATGGGCATAGAAAAAGCTGTGGAGTTCGTAAAAGAAAAGACTACATTCAAATTTAGTTAGAACTCTTTTTGCAGCGCATTCTATATTTGCTGTACTTTATTAGAGCTGCAAGAGCATCTACAGCGTCTTCTGGTGTTTCATATGTTGGAATATTGTTTTCTTCAAGTTTTCTTGCTATTTTCTTGGCAAAGGATCCTCCTGGAATTACGACAGCTATAGGCTTTCCGTATGATTTCATCAACGCAATCCTGTCAACGATATCTTCTCTTATTGCTGGAGATTGGGCAATTATTATAACAACAAGTGCATCAACGTTTTCATCTTCTAGGACATATCTCATAGCGATCTCGTACCTTTCAGGGGGTGCATCTCCAAGTATGTCTACAGGATTAGCATAGGATATGTGTCTTGAGAATATGCCATTCTCTATTGCCTTTTTGAACTTCTTTTTCGTTTCTTCATTTAGCTCTGCCATTTTGAGGCCGTTTGTCTCGACAGCGTCCGTTGCCATAACTCCTGCTCCTCCTCCATTAGTGACTACTGCTATTCTGTCCCCCTTTGCGAGAGGTTGCATTGATAGCATCTTAGCGTAATTGAAGAGTTGTTCCATGCTGTACGCTCTTATTATTCCAGCCTGCTTAAAGGCTCCGTCATATACTTCATCGGAACCTGCCAATGATCCCGTATGCAGAGAAGCCGCTCTAGCACCTCTGTGACTTCTTCCTGACTTCAGCACTATTATTGGTTTCTTCATACTTACTTTCTTTGCCACTTCAAGGAATCTCTTACCGTGAGATACCCCCTCCACGTACATTGTTATTACCTTAGTGATCTCGTCGTCAGCCAGATACTCTAAAAGATCTTCTTCATATACGTTACACTTGTTCCCATAGCTAACGAACTTAGACATGCCTATATTGTTCTGAGTTAGCCAGTCTAGAACCGCAGCTCCGAAGGCACCACTTTGTGAAAGGAAGGCTATGGACCCCTGTCTTGGGAATCCTTGTCGGTCTGGAGGATTAAATATTGTTGCAAGCTTGTTCTCCGAGTTATATACTCCAAGACAATTTGGTCCTATGATGGGTATTCCATTATCGTTCGCTATTTTTCGAATTTCTTCTTCAAGTTTGGCACCCTCCTCACCAGTTTCGCTGAATCCAGCAGAGATTATTATAATGCCTTTAACTTTCTTTTCGGCACATTCCTTTACAACTTGGGGGACTATCTTTGCAGGAACTGCAATGACTGCAAGATCTACTTCATCAGGAACATCTTTTATGCTCTTATATGCCTTAAGACCAAGTATCTCAGATTTACGTGGATTTATTGGATATATTTTTTCTCCTGTCCATAGATCTTTTAAGTTCGTGACTATTGCAGTACCTACTTTTCCGGGAACGTCACTTGCGCCAATGACAGCAACGCTTTTTGGATAAAATATTGGATCCAAGTTCCAACTCCCAGGCATACTGACACCCTCACTAAAGGCCTAGATTTACACCTACCTTAGGACTTTAATTAATCAGAAAATATTAAAATAAATGGAGGCAATGTAAAGGATTGTTGTTAAATTAAACATAAAAAGAAAAAGTTTGTATTATATAGGAACTTTCTCTCCTAGCTCGTTTATTAATGTTTTTATATAATCCCGACCGTATTTCTCAGAGATCTCTATACGCTCTTTAAATGTCTTCGGATTTACCTTGAACTTCTCGGCTATATGTCTTGGAGCCTCATAGTAACTTTCTAAACCTTTTATTGGCATTAGTGGTTCTTTTTCGGCTAAGATTTTAGCATACTTAAGTTTCATCGATGCAAACCACTCCCTAACATCCTCAAAGTTGTCAAATGCGTATTCAATGACCTCTTGTGGAGCTACCTTGTGATGATAAAAGAGCCTTATTGTTGCAACTAGACCTCTCCATGCGTTTGGCTTCTTCTTTTTTAGGTCGGACTTAAAAAGCTCCATCATGAAGTAATATACGTTATCGAAGAGGTATTCTCCCTCGAATATCCATGGAGCATAATCTCCTTTAAGAGCTGGTATGGGTATATATATAGATATCTCTTCTGGTCTTCTGAACCAGTATTGAATTATATAGTCTCTCAGAACTGTGTCTGTCTTTTCATCATATGCCATTTTAGAAAGGACATCTGGAGGCCATAAGAACTTGAGATCATACTCTAGTGATATCATGTTTATAGTGGCAACTTTCCACTCTGAGTATTGATCGAGAGATTGTATGACAAGATTTTTGTTCCTGCGAGCCTTGGCAATGCTTAGTATTTCTTCTCTAACCTCTAGAGCTTTATCTATTGAATTTATATATAACTCCGCAAGCTTTTCCTGGATCTCTGATGGTGTCTCTAGTAGTTTACGTACTCCAGAGTATAACTCATTTTCAAAGAGCTCTTTTAGTGCTTTATTTACTGAGCTCATAGCGATACAACTCCTATAAAACATCCCTTTAGATTTTTATGAGGTAAATGGTATCTCTAGACAACAAGTATACTCGATGTTGTTCACATGCGTATTCACATGCTCTAGGACTGATATATGAAGGCAAACTTAAAAACATTTCTTTTAGGGTCTTGTAAAGAGAAAAAATTTGTTTTTGAAGATATATGGACTGGACAATGTCCTTTGGGAATTTAACATTATGAGTATGCCCAGATATAAGTGCTTGCATATATTTTCGTCACCCTATGGATGACGGATTTTAAATGTGCTTTTAGGACAAATATTTTTCATAGGTTAGCGGCATGAAGCCAGTTTTTGTCAATCATACATTTTGTGACTTTTGTTATAAACTCATAAGCAAGCTCATCTAGAGTAATTTGTACCTTAACTATGTATGATTTAACTAAGTGCTTTTTCCTAACTTCCTAGTAATTGTTAAAAGATGACCATAAGATGATGTGTTAATTGTATCCAATTGACTTGCTTAATAATCACACGAATAGCATATACAGACTTTCCTTTTGCCGTTTCTAACTGTTCTTCTTTTTGTATAATTTCGTAGAAAATAATGGAAAATACATAAAAGTGTTGCGTATAATTGCTATTGCGGTTAGTATGGAGAGGCATTATACTTTGAAAGAGGCCTCGAGAATCCTTAGCATTATTGTAAAACTGAGAAGCTCACAAATGAAGAGAGAAAACAACTACAGGATTATGGCAATAGAAAAAACAAGGACT
>JAGGXY010000042.1:0-21751 GCA_021162855.1 Methanobacteriota archaeon | reverse complement strand
TCGCTTGGAATAACGCATGAAAATGGGAAAATAGTTGAGTATGCGCGGGCCTCAACTCACACGCAGGAGGATGACTTGGAGAGACAGATTACAATGATAGGAGAGTATGCGAGGAAAAGGGGCTGGATAAGGGTTAATCTCAGCCAGCTGCACAGAATCGCGAAGACTTACGACAGGATCATCGACACACTAAAGAGCCTTGAGAGGAAAGCTCCAAAGAGGATTAGAAGGCTTCTGGAAAAGTATTATGCGCAGAGGAGGAATAGAATTGAAGATTACCTGAACAAGCTCGCAATCCACCTCACAAGAGAATTCCCAGACGCAATCTTCGCCCTCGAGGACCTGAGCAAGACGAGAATGTTCAAGGAGAGGAACAACGACTTCAATCGAAGCCTCTCACGCATAGCATGGAAGAAAATGAAGTCCCAAAACGGGCAGGTATAACATCTGGATACGGGGAGAAGGCCAATGACATGCTCCCCCATGAACCCAGAGGGGAGCTGAGGCTAATGAGTCCCAAGTCCGCCGTGAGCGTGAACTTTAGTGAAAGATTCTTCGCTCACGCGGACAGACCTCTTTCAAGTACGTGAGTACTTCTTTATACAAGTCCTATTGGAATGCCATCTCCTCGAATGTCACAGTATCCCACTCGCACACCTGAACTTTTTATTTCAACTGCTGCAGCGACGCCTAATCTTGACGGGTAAGGAACCACGTTGATCATGTACCCTTCGAGTCCTGTTGTGTCAAGACCCTCTTCGACATCCACTTTCTTCGTCCAGGGATACCATACAAATCTTTGATGATCTAGGGCTTTTTGTATTTCGAACTCATACTTGTATATATTAGTGAAGATCTCAGCATGCAGTTGTGGCCTAAAATGCCCTCCTGAAAGTCCTAAAGAGAGTATCCTATTTTGGTCTTCGATTATCATTGCGGAAAGTGTGTGAAGAGGCCTCTTTCTTGGTTTTAGCGAATTAACATGATCCCTCTTAAGGGAAAAGGAGGATGCTCTTGAATTTAGTGTAATTCCATATTTTGGCTCTGTCACTCTTGATCCGAATGGGTAAAAGAGCGATTGTATAGCAGATATAATATTTCCCTCTTGATCTGCTATTGCAAAGTATGTAGTATCCCCCTCAACCTTTGAAACATTCATGCCCCTAACCTCGTGAGCAACGCTATCAATGAACTTATCACTCAAAAGCTCATGAACCTTTACCTTCATGTCTCTAGGATCCGAAACGTAGTTATCTCTAATCCAGTATGCTACTTTAAAATTCTCTAGAAACACCCTTATTCTCTTCGAAGATCGTGCATTACCTATTTCAGTGTTACAAAGCATCTTCAAAAGGTGTAGTGTCGTTATTCCTTGAGTGTTTGGGGGCATCTCGAAGACCGTTATGTTTTCCAGTTCTAATTTCAGTGGTTCATCAAAGAACGCATGATATCCTTTGAGGTCTTCTATGTCCAATACGCCTCCTAATGATTGCACGTAATTACAGATACTCTCAGCGATTTCCCCCTCGTAAAATATTCTTGGATCTTCACTGATAAGTTCAAGCGTCTTGATCATGTTTGGAAACATAATAGGGTCTCCAGATCGTGCAACATCGTTCTTCAGGACACTGTAGTAAGTTTCCTTGGATCCTGGATCCTTTATCAGGTCATCCTTCATAGTACTTAGTGTCCTGGCTAGGCTTTCAGTCATTGGGAATCCTTTTTTAAGTTTTTCTATAACGTATTTGACGATATGCTCCCATTCCATATTACTGAATTTCTCTGAAAGTACTCGTAAAGCATCAACCATCCCAGGGACAACGATCGAAAGGGGGCCATAAGAAGGCATTTCAGTGAAACCTTTTTTCAGTAAGAGATCTATGGTCAATTTTCTCGGAGCATACCCAGAACCATTTATGAAGTACACTTTTCCATCAGTACTCCTTAAAAGTGCAAAAAAGTCTCCACCAAGACCTCCAAGGTGTGGTACCGTGATTGCTAAAGCAAGAGATGTAGCTATAGTTGCGTCAACGAAGTTTCCCCCCTGTTCTAGGATTTTTGCTCCAATGTATGACGCTATTGGAGTCTCTGCCGCAACAACACCATAAAAGGAAGAAAAAGGAGTCTTAAGCAAATAATCACCTTCTAATGCCCTTTAATTTTTTTCCTATGTATGCTATATATGCTAAGAGTGCCTCAAGTTGTATCCTCTCATTTGAGCCTTCAATAAGCCTAAACTCTACTTCTCCAATCCTGTCTATAAGCTCTACTTTGAGGTCATCTGGGATGTCAAGATCTCTTACAGCTTTATGTAGTTGCTTTACAACATCTTCTCCTGATAACCCATACTCTATTAGTATGTCATAGAGTTTCTTTCTCGCATCTTCGAACTTTCCGCTGATTGCAAGTTGTATGAGTTCTTTTACTTCTTCAGGCCTTGCTGTTGCACTTACACGATATACAAGGTCTGCAGTGATGTGCTTATCAAGTATAGATGCTGCTTGCAGTATATTTATGACCTTTCTAAGATCTCCCTCTCCGATATAATAGAGAGCGTCTATAGCTTCATCATCTATCTTAAGTTCCTCGTTCTCTGCTATCCTACTTATAATCTTTTTCATGTCCTCCTTTCCAAGTGGTCTAAATCTGAAGACAGCACAGCGCGACTGTATAGGTTCTATGATCCTAGATGAGTAATTACAGCTTAATATAAACCTACATGTTGCAGTGAACATTTCCATTATACGCCTTAATGCAGCCTGAGCATCTTGTGTAAGATGGTCAGCTTCGTCTAGGAATATTATCTTAAATGGTGCATCGCTTGTAGGTAAAGTTCTTGCGAACTCTTTAACCATGGATCTTATTACATCTATGCCACGAGCGTCTGAGGCGTTTAACTCAAGAAAGTTCTCTCTCCACTTTTCTCCATATAATTCTCTTGCAAGAGCTATTGCTGCAGAAGTTTTGCCAGTACCTGGGGGGCCTGCAAAAAGCAGATGTGGCATGTTTTTGGCTTTAACGTATCCTTTAAGCGCATTGACGATGTCTGTGTGTCCTACCATTTCATCAAGGTTTTTTGGTCGATATTTCTCAACCCAGACCTCTATTTGAACCATACGTGACCCCTCCATCCGATTAGCGTGAAAACATTAATCACACTTTCCATAATGTGATATGATACTTTTTAGTGTTTTTATCCCATCATAACAATAGGAATAGTAAAGTTTTAGCTTATTACCTTAATTATAGTCTCTATAGTGTCTCCCTTTCTTCTGACCTCTGATATAAGATTAGAAGGGCCTACAAGCATGACTCTTGAGCTTTTCCTTTTTAGTATCTTGGCAAGAAATCCACTCTTTTTTGGTTCTTCTGGATAAAATGCCATCTCTATTCCTTTGAACTTTTCCACATCAACTTTTTCCATTGCTTTTCTTATAAGTAACAGCTGTTCTTCTGGGCTTAAACATTCTTCTAAGAGTAAGACCTTTCCTTCGAGAATCCTGTCTATTATATAGTCTAATTTATTATTTCCCAGTGACTTAAGAAGTTCTTTTGATATTATTTGGAGTATAATCTCACTCATAGCGTTCACCTGAAATACTTCACTATTGCCTTATAGAGCTCCTCAAGGTTATCTCCTCTTAAAGCACTTATTGGAATAACGACATGTTGTGGAAACGCTGATATTATCTTCCCTGGTGCAGCATCAGGAAGATCTATTTTATTAGCGGCAATTATTGTTGGTATCTTTCTGGCTTCTAAGTTTCCTAGTATCGTTATGTTTACCTGTGTGTAAGGATCTTGGGTTGAGTCCATGACAACTATAACACCATCCACCTCGTCTAGCCATTTTATAGCCTCGATAACGCCTTCTGTGGCCTCTTTTGCTCTCTTTTTAGCTTCTTCTTCACTAAGTCCGTATTTCATAAACTCCTCATAGTCTATCTTTGTGGCTATACCTGGTGTGTCTGCTATGTCAAGGTATATCTTCTTGTTCTTATAATGTAATATAAGGTTTCTCTTAGTAGTGACTCTCCTCGTCTCATGGGGAATGTCGGATACAGCACCTACCTCTTCTCCTATAAGATCCCTTGCCATGGCGTTTGCTAGTGTTGTCTTTCCAGCGTTTGGCGGTCCATATATGCCAATTCTGATATGAGGTCTACCAAAGAGCCAAAGTAATCTCCTAAGGATCCTTGACCTTCTTTTTGACATCTTGAAACCTCCTAAGCACTTGCGTTGTGCTCACCCATAACATATAACAAAGCTTTCACTTACAAATTTCTTTAAAGCCATTTCAGAGTCTATTATTTTTACCTTTATGAATCAGACTGAAGAACTTGTGCTATTAGGTTAAGTATACTCTTTAAACTTAAAAAGAGTAATTGTTTCAGAACTGTTCTAGGAAAAGATTTTATGGCGCCGGGGCTGGGATTTGAACCCAGGCGGGCATGAGCCCACCGGCTCTCAAGGCCGGCGCCTTGGTCCGGGCTCGGCCACCCCGGCATCCTTCTAATTCACTAAACAGAGAACTCTGATTTAAATTTTTAACGTGAGATGATGAGCGGGTGGAGGATAAGAACGGGAGGAACTCAGCGCTCTATCATGCGCATTTCAACTTCTACTTCAGTTGGGAACTCCGTCTTCATTATATCTCTCAAGATTTCGGGTGTTGTTAGCTCTATATATAGAACGCGCTTGTGTATTCTCATTTCCCAATGGTCTATGGTTTCTGTACCACGTCCATCTGGTGCTCTCCTTATCGGAACTATAAGTCTTCTCGTTGGCAAAGGTATAGGTCCCCGTACTCTTACTCCCTTGTCAAGAGCTTTCTGTCTAAGTTCCTCTGCAATTTTGGTCAGTATCTTGTGATCTCTGCTTATAAGCGTTATCTTCACTTCTCTAATGCCCCTTCTAGGATGCTGGGGCACTCTAGTTATGCGTGGGGACATGCTCATCACCAGATCAATGTCCTATTGTTTGACTCTCTAGAAAACTGATGAAAAAAATAAATAATTTTGTGAGGGAAGGGTTACTGCTTGGGTACAACATCGAGCACTATACCAGCACCTATTGTCCTACCCATGTCACGAATGGCGAATCTTCCAAGTGGTGGAAAGTCTTGAACCTTTTCGATAACAAGTGGCTTCGTTGGCACAAGCTTTACAACGGCAATGTCTCCGGTCTTAAGGAAGCTTGGATTCTTCTCTAGTGTCTGACCAGTCCTTGGATCCTTCTTTTCTATGAGCT
Organism: Methanobacteriota archaeon; assembly: GCA_021162855.1. Classification (GTDB taxonomy): domain Archaea; phylum Thermoplasmatota; class B47-G6; order B47-G6; family B47-G6; genus B47-G6. The sequence goes on along the minus strand of JAGGXY010000042.1, from coordinate 16,501 downwards.
CCTCGAACCTACAAGCAACCTGTGCGGTATGTGCATGTATGACCGGTGTGTAACCAACGCCTATGGCTGTTGGGTGATTTATAACAACGATCTGTGCGATGAACTCCTTTGCCACAGTTGGTGGGTTGTTCACATGGCCTGCTACATCTCCACGACGTAGGTCCTTCTTTGATACACCACGTACGTTGAACCCTATATTGTCTCCAGGCTCTGCCACTTCAATGGGCTCATGGTGCATCTCTATTGACTTAACCTCTCCGCTGACACCGGGTGGCATGAATATTACCTTGTCACCGACTCTAAGCACGCCAGTCTCAACGCGACCTACTGGTACGGTACCGACACCCTGGATTGAGTAGACATCCTGAACTGGGATCCTAAGTGGCTTGTCAACAGGCTTTGGAGGAATCTCGAGTAGATCAAATGCCTCAAGGAGTGTTGGTCCGTTGTACCAAGGCATTCTGTCACTCTTCTTTGCAACGTTGTCTCCCTTGTAAGCTGATGTTGGAATTATTGCCTTTATTTGTTCAGGCTTATATCCAACCATTCTTAGAAGCTTCTCTACTTCCTGCTTTACCTGCTCATAGCGCTCCTTGCTGTACTCTGGGTGTGTGGCATCCATCTTGTTTATCGTGATGATGATCTGGTTTATACCTAGAATCTTTGCGAGATAAGCGTGCTCCTTGGTCTGTTCCATAACACCTTCAGGAGCAGAAACCACTAATACTGCAGCGTCTGCTTGGCTTGCACCTGTTATCATGTTCTTTACGAAGTCTCTGTGGCCTGGGGCATCAATAATTGTAATCATGTATTTCTGAGTGTCGAATCTTCTGTGTGCGACGTCAATTGTAAGCCCACGCTCACGCTCTTCCTTTAGTTTATCCATTACGAATGCAAACTCAAAGGTTTCCTTACCTTTTGCCTTTGCTTCCTCTCTGAGCTTCTCTATAGTTCTCTCATCGATTGCTCCAGTCTCATATAGTAATCTTCCTATTGTAGTTGACTTACCGTGGTCCACGTGTCCTATGAACACTACATTCAAGTGGGGCTTTTCCTTTGGCATAATTTACACCTCTCCTGTCTATCGAATACTATTTTTCAATGATCTAGGAAATAAAATATAATAAAGGTTTAAAAGAGTATTGCATGGGACAAGTTCTCAAACACTCACAAAAAATAAATAGAGGTCTAGGAGTTCACTCCTTGAAGTCATCTGCCGTTGGAGGCTCAGGAGGCAATCCCTTGCGTTCTCTTATCTTTTGAATTACTTGCATCTGTAGTGAGTCCGGTACCTTTTCGAATCCCATGAACTCAAGGTTCCAAATGGCTCTTCCCTGAGTAGCGCTTCTTATCGCGTTTGCAAACCCGAACATCTCTGCAACTGGAGCTTTCGCAATGATCCTCATGGTAGCGTCATCTATCATTTCTGTCGATATTATAGAGCCCCTCCTTTGTTGGATTTCTCTCATAGCTGCGCCCATGTAATCCATGGGGACGTCTAGTGTCACCTTGAACATAGGCTCAAACATGACTGCATTTGCTTGAAGCATGGCTCCGTAAATTGCGTTTTTCACAGCAGGTATTACCTGTGCAGGACCTCTGTGAATTGCATCTTCGTGAAGCTTAGCATCAACGAGTTTAACCTTAACCTTCATTACGGGCTCCTTTGCTAATGGTCCTTCATCCATTGCAGCCCTGAATCCATCGAGGATAAGCTCCATGGTCTCATTGAGGTACTGAATACCAACGGTGACGTCAAGGAACATGTTACCTTTGTAGACTTCAACTACGGACTTACCTAGATTCCAGTCCCACCCAAACTTACTCAAGATCTCTGCCATCCTGACGGAATCTTTCACTTTTCCACTAGGTATGGTACCGTCTCTTATTGCATTGTATATCTCGTCCTCCAATGGTTCAACTACTATGTAGAACCTGTTGTGTCTGTTAGGTGATTTACCTTCGAATGGTCCACCGGTACCCAATACGGACTCTCTGTAGACGACTATAGGTTGTGAGGTTCTCACAGGCACCTTATACTCGTTTTCAATCTTATACACAGTAACTTCTAAGTGAAGTTCTCCCATTCCAGAGAGGAGGTGCTCTCCTGTTTCCTGATTTATCTCAACTCTTAGAGATGGGTCAGCTTTTGCAATTCTCCTAAGAACTTCTACAAGTTTTGGAAGATCTCTTGGATTCTTGGCTTCTATTGCTATTGTGACAACGGGCTCTGATACATAGTGGAACTCTTCAAATGGCTCTACGTCAGGCTTGTTGGATATCGTTGCACCTGCATAAGCTTCCCATACACCTGTTATTGCTACTACATTTCCTGCAGTAAGCTCATCTACTGGTATCCTTTCAGGACCTACCATGACTGCTACTTGCTGTATTCTCAATGGTTTATAATGCCCTATAACATAGACTTCCTGACCGGGTCTTACAGTACCGGAGTATATTCTACCTACAGCTACTTCTCCTGCATATCTGTCAGGAATTATCTTTGTAACCATCATGACGAGCGGTCCATTTGGATTACATTCGACCATTGCTTTTCCAACTTCGCTGTTGACGTCACCTTTCCATATGACAGGTATTCTATACTTTTGAGCTTCTAATGGACTTGGTAGGTGCTTGACTACCATGTCTAGGACTATTGGTGTTATTGGGGCCTTCTTTGCGAGCTCTTTGTGTCTTCCTGTTGAGGCATACTCATATATATCCTTGAACGTGATTCCAGTCTTCTTCATAAAGGGTACAGATATGGCCCAATTGTGATATGCCGATCCAAACGCGACGCTTCCCTCTTCGACACGCACTTGCCACTTCTCTTTGAACTCTGGTCTTGCGAACTTTCTTATAAGGTTATTAACATCCCTTATGATCTTCGCAAACCTCTCCTGGATCTTCTCTGGTGGAAGCTTTAGCTCGTTTATAAGCCTATCAACTTTATTTATGAAGAGCACAGGCTTGACGTTTTCCTTCAGAGCTTGCCTCAGTACGGTCTCTGTTTGAGGCATTACTCCTTCTACGGCATCAACTACAAGAATAACTCCATCACAAGCTCTCATAGCTCTTGTAACTTCTCCACCGAAGTCTACGTGTCCTGGGGTATCAAGTAAGTTTATCAAGTACTCTTTTCCTTCGTACTCGTGTACCATTGATGCTGCTGCTGTTTGAATGGTTATTCCTCTTGCCTGTTCCTGCTCATCATAGTCTAAGACGAGCATTTTACCAGCATACTCTTCTGAAATCATTCCTGCTCCAGCTAGAAGGTTATCTGAGAGTGTTGTTTTACCGTGGTCTATATGTGCAATTATTCCTATGTTTCTTATTCTATCTCTTTGTGTCATTAACGCCTTTACTTTCTTAATGTTCTCTTCTCTCCTACCCATTTGTTACACCTCTAGAAAATGTTCAGAAAGAAAGACTCACTATCTAGAGCTCTTTGCAATCCTTTCTATCTCGTCCTTTTTAGCTATTGCAAAACTCTGCGGGTTATTATTTGCAGCGTATATTATCTCCTCTGCAAGGCATTCCCATATCCTTTTCTTGTTCTTGCGTGATTTCTGAATAGCTCCTATGGCTATATGTCTAAGAGCCATATCAAGTCTGCGAAGGGGAGACACATCTACAGCCCTAGGAATCATGACTCCACCCATCTTTAGATTTGTAACAGCTTCTCTTGGAGCAGCATTCTCAAGAGCCTTCACAAGAACTTGAATAGGATTTTGTTTTGTCCTTTTTTCTATAATCTCAAATGCTAATTTGACTACCTTGTAAGCTTTCGTTTTTTTCCCTGTGTATTTTCCTGTCCTCATCATATTGTTTATGAGTCTTTCAACGATGTTTATCTTTGCTTTTCCAAATCTCTCTTGAGAGAGTCTTCCATGAGTGTGAAGTACAATCCTTGGTGTTAGATCTATATAACGTGCTAGTCCAGGATCTTCGACCTTTACATCTAATAAAGACCACTTTCCGAATACCTTAAACAGGTTCTCACGCTCTTGTAATATCTGCTCGTGGATCTTTTTTAATTCTTCCTTACTGAGATCAAATTTCACGTCACTAGTGTTATTTTCTGTCAAAATTGTCACCTCCTTGGCTTTTCTTTCCTTCCACGTCTGAGCTCTTCTAAAGATACTCCATTCACTTTAACTACCTTATATCTCACTCCTGGTAGGTCACCGACGGATCTTCCCTTACGACCTCCAATACCTTCTATAATCACTTCATCATGCTCGTCAATGTGCTTTATGGCACCGTCACCTGGTGCAAATGCAGTGACTATCTTACCATTCTTTATGAGTTGTACCTTCACACACTTACGAATTCCAGAGTTCGGCTGACGAGCTTCTACCCCAACTTTTTCTATAACAATTCCTCTTGCTTGTGGAGCGCCTTCTAGTGGGTCGTACTTTTCCTTAAGCCTTAGCACACGCCTCTTGTAGTATGAGTCGTGCCACCTATACTCCTTTCTTATTTGTTTAAGCTTTCTAGCAGCGAACAAACCATTTGGCATGGATACTCACCCCATAGGTTGAAGCATGTGCTGAGATAATTACCGTAAGACATGAGGGGGGTGTTAGATCTCAGTACAAGGATCGTAAAGGTAAATGTTAGCTAAATATATTATTTTTGCTCATAGCTTAATATTGCCACGAGTAAAATAATGTTGCTTCTCTAGTTTTATGACATAAGAATATGGCCTAAAAAGTGCTAAGGACACATTTTACAACCTCCAAACCAATGTGAGTGCTATTATAATATTTTGTTTATTTTTTAAAGAAAGTTAAAGTAAATTATTATGCTCAAACAACGACGACAGTATCTATGTCTTTAAAGTGCCTCTGAAGGAGCTCTCTCGCAAGTTTTACGTTTTTTCCGTTTTTGCCTATAGCTTTGGGTTTTACTGTAGGGTCTACATAGACATGAATTCTCTTTTTCCCTTTTTCTTCTATGATCTCAACCTTTTTGGGTTTATAAGGGGCAAAGAAATTCCTAATGAATATCCTAGGATCATCACTATATGAGACGACCTTTATTTCCTTGTTCAGATACTCTTTTATAGTTCTGATCTTACTACCGTCTTTTCCTATTGCTCGAATTGCAGGCCCCTCTATTACGAATATTATGAGATTGTCTTCGTCTTTTACAAGACAGTCAATAACCCTTACTCCTGTTGCTCCTTCAAAAAAAGTGATATAAGAGATCTCTTCAGCAGTAAACACAATTTCACTCATAGTTTGATACACCACTTAGGAGTGGACTGATGTCTACGGAACCATTGTCTAATACCGTGAGGGTTGTCACAACAAATGGTTTTCCACAAAGTATTCCTAGGTTTTCAGCAGTATCGTCGTAGTAGTATATAGGTACCTTCCTTTCCACAGCAAGCTTTTCTATTTTCTCTCTTTTATCTTTTGGACAATTCTTCGCCATTATTATTAGTTTGACTTCGATACCTCTTTCTAAGGATTTCCTGGCTTGATCTGCACCGTACAAGACCTTGCCCTGCCTTGAAAGATTTCTTATAATATCAACTGCGTTCATTAGACCTTTCCCTCCTCACGACGAGCTCTACCATGCCAGTTCCTATGGGTACTACATGTCCTATAATCACGTTCTCGTAGACACCCTTAAGTTTATCTTCTTCTCCAGACTTAGCAGCCTTAAAGAGGTTTTTAACGGTGACCTCAAATGCTGCTCTTGCAAGTGGTGAGGTCTTTTCTCCAGCAACTCCTTGTCTACCTATGGCCTTAATCCTCCCGTCTCTTGTAAGTATATCTGCGATCAACATTAGATGCCTTAGGTCGACCTCGACACCCTGTTCGGATAGTGTGCTTGATGCTTCCTTTATTATTGCTGTCCTAGCAGCTTCAATACCCAAAGTATGGAATATCTCAAATATATTATTTGTCTTTACTCTACGCCAGTCTACGTATTCCAGTTTAAGTACCTCCATGAGGTTCGAACCTTCAGTAAGGATTACGTATTCATCTCCCTCCGGCTTGACTATGGCCCTTTTAATACCTTTTATTCCCTTTACCATGAGGTGTCGTATATCGTTAAGAATCTTATAGAACTCATAATAACTTTGTCTGCTTTCATGTAGTCTTAGAAGTATTGTAGTTTCATTCAATTCTTCGTAGGTGCCATAGTTTTTGATTTTCTTAATTATTTTTTTCTTTACTTCGTTTATGTCCTCAATACCATAATTGTGAGCCCTTCTGGAATCTATTCTTATCTCTATTTCCCAGTTCTCTGGGTCAGATATTATATCTGCAATATCAGAGACATATGTCATTGTGATCCTTCTCGCAACCTCCATTGCTATCTCTCTGTTGTTCTTATACTCTGGGAGAAGATATATTGTCATCATTGGAGTGCTTATGTCTTTTCTTGCGTCAACGATTTCTATGAATCTAGGTAGACCTGTGGTTATGTTCATCTCTGCAGCTCCAGCGTAATGGAATGTACGCATCGTCAGCTGAGTGCTGGGTTCTCCGACGGACTGACCAGCTACTATTCCAACAGCTTCTCCAGGCTGTACAAGAGCCCATGAATACTCTCTAACGGCTCTTTTTATAACTTCATCTAAGAGCTCATCGTTTATCTCGCCAGATATATAGTAAGATGCTATTTCCTTTATGGTACTAAGTGGAAGAGGGACACCGTACTTCTTAGCTTTCTTAAATATCTTCCTTTCTATATCATTCTCAAGACGCTCTTCTATGACCTTTACAAGATCCTCTGGAAGGTCGTAGTATTTGAATACTAAAGTCTCTTCTTCCTTGGCTTCTACCCTTGGAGTTTTCTCTTCAATCGTTACATCTACTTTCATTCCCAATCCTGAAAGCACAGTTTCAAGCTCTGTGCCCGTGAGACCAATTTCCTTTGTGAGCACTTCTATCAATGACTTAATGTCCTTTTTCATGGATGAAAGCTTTGTATAACTATACCCTGATTCTGCGATCTTTTTTGCAATTTCTTCAGGTATTCCGTGCTTTACAAGGGTTCTTATTATGTTTGTTTTGGAAGCCATGATCTTCACCTCTTGTCCTTTGAGTACATAGCTTTAACTTCCTCTATAATACGCCTCACGTCTACGGTCTTACCGCCAGCACTACGTGTTGGATCAACTCCGTCTTCTCCATAGATGAACTGTATGATCCTACCATCGGAATCCCTAACAGTACCATCATATGCCACGTGTACGCTATCAAGGGCATTCACAAGTCTTCTTTGCATGTATCCAGAGCGTGATGTTCTCACTGCTGTATCTACGAGTCCCTCACGCCCTCCTGCACTATGGAAGAAGTACTCTATGGGATTCAATCCGTCCTTATAAGAGGACATGACGAATCCATGTGGTTCAGGTCTGAGATCTCCACGCCTGAAGTGTGCCGTTGTTCTACCTTGGAATCCACGCTTTATACGTGATCCCCTAATGGTCTGTTGGCCTATTGTACCTACAGTCATTATCAAGTCGAGATCCTTTGCTCTTGCACCACTCACTGCCATAAGGACAACGCTACTCCTGAGACCAAAGTATCTAAGTATGGTATCTCTAACGGACTTTCTCGTGGCCTCACTAAGTTTTTCCATTATACGCTGTTCAAGTGTTTCCTCAGCGGTCTTTCCTGGCTCACTCTCTATCTGCCCTTGTTTGTATTTCTCTATTAACACATCTATCTCTTTCTTCGTTTCTTCTATGATCTCTCTGATCATCATTTTGAGATCTCTTGGAATATCCACGTCATATAGACCCATTGTAAGTCCAAATAATGTGTCGACAGCTATCCCAAGAGCAGATGCTTTATCTATGAATTCTTTTGCAGTCTCAACGCCATGTTTTCTAACAATGGCATCTATGATCTTGCCCTTGAAAGCACCGATTCCTTCTTCATCTATTACTCCCTGAACAAGCTTGCCATTTATGATCTTCACTATAGCTTCTTTCTTTGCTTTTTCAACATCTTCTCCTCCTATTGCTGATCTTGAAAGTCTTGAATCAAAGCTCAGAGTTATATCTTTAGGAAGAAGTAAGCTGAATATGGTCTTTCCACTCCAGTACTCTTTGCCATCTATTACCTTATCTGGAGGGGGTAATGGACCCTCGTACTTTAGGGCTGCAAGTAATCTGGAAGTCATTTCCTTATCGAAGAGTCTATCTCCATAAGTGAGGAGGAATAAACCGGATATGTGATCGTGGATTCCTCCTATTATTGGTCCTCCAAAACGAGGTGAAAGTATGTGCTCCTGTACTTTCATTAGGACCTCGGCTTCTGCTCGGGCTTCTTCACTCTGTAATACATGTAAGTTCATCTCATCTCCATCAAAGTCAGCATTGTATGGAGGACATACTGGAAGGTTTAATCTGAAGGTCTTGTATGGAAGCACCCTGACAACGTGTCCCATTATAGACATTCTGTGAAGGGATGGCTGCCTATTGAACAGGACTATATCTCCATCTAGAAGATGACGCTCGACGATCCATCCAGGCTTTAAAAGTTCAGCAATCTTTGGAGCATTCGTAGGGGTTAGTCTTCTTGGGATAGTTGTTCCATCAGGTTTCACTTCTATGACAGCATTTGCTCCTGGGTATCTCTTTGGACCGTTCCTTACAAGCTTACGAAGTTCTTCTATGTTGTATTCAGTAACTACAACAGGAACTGTGAGTTCCATTGCAACTTCATAAGGCACTCCTACCTCATTGATGCTAAGGAACGGGTCTGGTGAGATTACCGTACGTGCTGAGAAGTTTACTCTCTTACCAGCTAAGTTTCCTCTGAATCTTCCTTCTTTACCGCTGAGCCTTTCCGTTATAGACTTAAGGTGCTTACCACCTCTGTGCTTTGCTTCTGGGACTCCTGGAAGTTTGTTATTTATGTAAGTAGTTACATGAAGCTGAAGCACGTCCCAAAGATCTTCAATGACGATCTGGGGAGAGCCTTGTATCTTATTGTCTAAGAGCTTATTATTTGCTGTTATTATTTGAACAAGCGCATGAGTGAGGTCATCTTCTGAGCGTTCTCCGCTTTCAAGTATTATTGATGGTCTAACAGTAACTGGTGGTACGGGTAGGACAGTTATTATCATCCACTCGGGTCTTGAGGCCTCAGGATCTAGGTCGTATAAGAACAACTCGTCATCTGGTATGCGCTCAAATACTCTCCTCATGGCATCTGGAAGTATTCTGTGTCTCTCGTATAATTGTTCCCTCTTTGTCTTTGATATTATCTTTTCGACAAGAGCTCTTGCAGTAAGTGGCTCTTCGGACTCTCCAACGACTTCAAGTGTTATGCTGGACAACGTTCTTGAGATATCCCATCTGAAGTACTTATATGGTTTCTCAAGTTCCACATCAAGGCTTAATGGTTTACCACAATGAGGACATCTTGCAGGCTCTACTTTTGAGTAATATTTCATGCTCTTGGCTATTGAAGATGGCACATGGAGCTCTCCAAAGTTATCAACGAATATTCCGCTCCTATATGCATTTTCTGCTCCACCAACGTCTTCTAAAATAAGTTTGACTTCCTCATATTGATGAGCGAGAATGTCCCTGAAATTATTATCTTTTGAGGCCTCTGAGAGCTTCTTTAAGACTTTAACGAACCTCTCAATGAGTTTTATCTCTTCCTCATATATATTCTTTGCCTCGATAGGATCTACCCCTGGAATTGAAATTCTGCCTTCGAAGAGTTCGAACCTATCAACTTTTGTGGTGTTGTTTATAAAATAGTTACTTAGGTTTTCAAGTTTCTCGTAGATCTCTGAGGCCTTAACGACGAAGTCTATGAATTCTATAATAGTCTCGACATCTTCTATTCCCATGGCCTCAAATACCCTAAGGAAGTTCACAAGGTATTCGTCCTCAAGGCTCTCTATGATGGGTCTTATAGAAGGTGCGCCATGAAGGATCTGCTTTAGGTTTTCAAGGTCATCTCTGGTCACCAAGGAAAGTCTATAATGAAGTAGTTCTCTATCGTAATCCCTCATCTTCCAAAGGGAGTATCCCATCTCGTACACAACATAAAGGTCTCTCCTTCTGGCGACACCGTGTTGTACTATGGCTCTCAGAACTTTATTGTACATTCTTTTGTCCCATTTTGCCTCCTTAAGCATCTCTCTAAATTCTTCCTTTTCTTTGTTTGTTAACAGAGGCCTACTACAGTTTTCACATGTTATTCTCGCAATGCTATGAATGTCTTCAGCGTAGTTTACGTGATATACAGGATGTGCAAGTTCTATATGGCCGAAGTGTCCAGGACATTGCTTGCTAGGTTTTCCACAAGTCTTACATATAGCACCAGGCTCTATTACTCCAAGTCTAGGATCCATTAATCCTCCTGTCACGGGAAGTTTTGCGTTATCATACACTTCTGGTGTCTTGACCTCCATTACGGATATTTTCCTTACGATTTCGGGACTCATTATTCCAAATTTAATTGACTTTATCGTTTTAGGACGAAGTCTTAAGTTTACGGGTGATGATATCATAATCTCTCACCTACTCTTAATCTCGGGAATATTAACAGTGATTTCAATTCATCTAGCAATAGCTTGAACGCGTAGCTTACTTCTACGGGATATATTTCCTCTGTGTTACCACATACTCTACAGAATACTCTTGTGGTATTCCCGACCTTTTGTTCATCTGCTATGTTGCCACATCTTGCACAGACATATATCGTTGTCTTGTCAGACTCGTCTAGAAGTCTATCCTTAAGAGCCATTGCAGCACCGTGGCCTATGAGACAGTCCTTTTCCATCTCTCCAAACCTCAATCCACCATGTCTTGACTTACCTTCTGTAGGCTGCTTAGTGAGTATCTGAACTGGGCCGCGTGATCTTGCATGTATCTTGTCTTCAACGAGATGGTGAAGCCTCTGATAGTATATAACTCCCATATATATCTCTGCGAGGAATCTCTTTCCAGTGCGTCCGTCATATAGTACTTCGACACCTCTATATGAAAATCCAAGCTTCTTAAGCATCTCTCTAAGCCATTCCTCATTTGTTCCTGAGAAGGGTGTTCCATCTATTTCTTCTCCTATAAGGGCCCCTACTTTACCTGCAAGCATTTCAAGAATGTGTCCTATGGTCTTTCTTGATGGAATGGCATGAGGATTGAATATGACATCTGGGACGATGCCATCCTCCGTGAATGGCATATCCTCCTCGGGAACTATTAGGCCTATGACTCCCTTCTGACCATGTCTGGATGCAAACTTGTCTCCGATTTCTGGAACCATATGACTACGTACTTTTACTCTGACAAGCATGTTCTTAATGTTTTCTGGACTTGGCATTACATATACGGTATCAACAACTCCGAATTCCTCTGGAGAGAGCTTTGTTGAGTTGTCGATTCTTCTTATACTTATTTGTTCTCCTCCGAATCTCTCAGGAGAGATTTTTCCTATAACAACATATGTTCCCTTTAGTCTTGCTCCAACGCGTGCTATACCATCTTCATCTAGTTTGCTATAGGCCTCTTCCTGTGGACGATAAATAAGCTGATAACGTCTGCGAACTTCATCGCTTATTGGATTTACTATTTCATCATTTGCTCCTGGTGCTCCATATGACATTTCTTCTGCCTCGTAAGTCCTGAATGATACTGATCTTGCAAGACCACGCTCTAGAGCTCCCTTGTTGAATATTATAGCGTCTTGCATGTTGTAACCCTCATAGCTTATTACTGCAACGACAAAGTTCTGGCCTGCAGGTCTTCTCTCGAACCCTATGTACTTTGACACAATACTTCTCACTATTGGCTTCTCTGGGTAGAACATGACATGTTGTTTGGTGTCTGGTCTATACTTGAAGTTTGCAAAGGAGAGCCCTATGGCCTGTCTCATCATGTTTGCTCCATAAACGTTTCTAGGCGAAGCGTTGTATTCTGGGAATGGTATGAGAGACGCTGAGAGTCCTAGTATAAGTAATGGGTCAACTTCTATGTGTGTGTGTTCATCAGTAAGATCCTCTGGATAAAGCGCCACATATAGGTTCTCTTCTTCGTCAGCATCAATGTATTCAATTATTCCGTTCTTCATGAGCTCTTTCCATGAGACTTTCTTCTCTCTTAGATCTCTTCTGACATTGTTCAGCTCTCTAAGGGCTAAGCTTCTAATTGAAATATCCTCTCTTGAGATATAATCAAGGATTATCTTTACTATGACATCTTTGTCGTGCTCTAGTTCATCTGCAAGTGGCTTAATCTTCGGGTTGCCAAAGAGTCTTATACGACTTAATATGCTCTCAAGGATATTCTTGAGGATCTCCTCAACTTGATCTCTCGTCTTTTCTAGCTCTTTTACATCCCATGGTATATGTAACGCTTCGAATGTCCTCAGACTATCGTCTATTACATCATTTGGTAGTATATAGGATACTATTCCCTCTAGGACAATTTCCTTAAAGAACATTCTTGCGTGGACATCGCTTGTGACCTTAAGCTTTTCTGGTTGTTGACTTATCTGCTTGTAGAGATCTTCTATAAGGGTTCTTCTCACAAGAGTGTTCACAGAGATTAGAGGTCTTCTTATACGGCCAGAATCTGCGAGTATATATATTTCGTCTGTTGCTTCATCGTATCTCACATTTATCTGTTCTATCTCGAAGTCCTTAAAACCCTTGACAAGTCTCTTTATATGGGTAAGGTAATGTCTTCTAAGGCTTTTGATTATCTTCAAGGTCTCACTTATTATTGCTCTCTTCCATCTCGTTATTATTGCATTATATGAATCAAGAAGAGCATTTATAAGTCCAAATAGCTCTGATATCCTTATATCTTCATTCTTCTCCGTGATTTCTATGAGTTTCATTATGGCATCATGGATCTCTTCACTGTTAGTGATTTCTCTTATCACATACGCCTTGAAGTACTGTCCAGAGCCTAATGCTTTGCGATAGTACTTTGCATACTCTGAAGAACCTGTTTCGAGGTTTTCATGTGGCCTTAGGACTCTCATTATGCTTTCAAGTACGACTTCTACAACTTTTTGTCTTTCTTCTTTTAGCATCTTGTAGGCTTCCTCTTTCGAGATGTCTCCTTTAGTATAAGCATCTAAGATCCTTATTACGGTTCTCGCAAAGATGAGGTCATAATATTCTGGACGCTCTGTACCGTTTATCACTAATATTACATCAACCAAAAAGCGTGAGAGAGCCTCCTTAGTCTGGCTTAATATAAAGCCAGCATCCCTTGAAAGCAATCTCCTAAGAGACTCTATGATCGTTGGATACTTATCAGCAAGACCCTCTGAGGAGATTATCTCCTCAAAATCTGCCTCAATAGCTTCTATGTTGTCATAGTTAACAACGACTTCTTGGATGATCTGTCTAATAACCTCTAATATTTCATCATTCTGTTTAGCCTCTTTTATCATTCCAAATATTAGGTTATTAATTGCAGCTATTACCTCTGATAAAGCTCTCTTTGAATACGATGTCTCTGATAGTTTAGAGACAGCTTCTAGTAACTCTCTTGTGAACTGAGCACCGACAACGTCGGATACTATTACTCTGATTGTATTCTCAAGATCTTCTGCAGAAGCAGAACCTTCAAGGACTTGCTCGAGTCTATCAAAGATTCTCGCTTTTACAAGGACATCACTCTTTATTTCTGAAATAACTTCTCTGAACCTCTCGAGATCTCCTGCAACGACACCCATTGGAAGGTTATTAGCATACACTGTTGGCATTGGGGTTTCTACAACAACGGGTCTAATACCAAGGAGTTTAAGCGCCCTGAACAGTACTCCTTTTCTTACGTTTCTTGAGATGTCAGCACCTAAGGCTAAGTTTTTAACTAGACCACAGTTTTGACCTTCAGGAGTCTCGTTAGGACATAATCTTCCCCATTGTGTTGGGTGCAGTTCTCTTGCTTCGAAGTGTGGCTGATCACGCTTAAGCATGGATTTAACTCTTCTTAAAATTCCAAGCGTAGCAAGATATGATGTTCTCTCGACGATCTGTGAAACTCCTGTGCGCTTCCCAGGGAATGCCCCAGTACCCATATGATGAAGTATCTTTTGAGTAAATGCATTTGGATTCGTGAACTTTGCGAACTCTTGTGTTCTTAGGATCTTTTCATCAAGTATTTTAGCATCTTGGAACTTCTTCTCTATGTTCATGCTTAGGTCATTGATAAATGCCCTAAGAGCCTGTTTTACGACTTCGGTGAGTAGCTCTCTTGCAAGTTTTAGTCTCTTATTACTATAGTGATCTTTGTCATCCACGGGTATTTCCCTTGCAGTAAGCCTAAGAACACGTCTACCCATGTGTGCTAAGTATTTACCCTTTTCATGTCTTAGGATTCTCCTTAAGCTCTCTGAGCTTATCTCAACACCACGATGCATATATGCTGCAACGTCAGAGATATGTGCAAGGAACTCCCTGTCGAGGTAGTTGTTCACAGCTTCTATCCTTGCTTCAAGACTTTGTCCTCCAAAGTATTTCTCTGCAAGGAACCTTATAGCCTCATTAACATTGCGCACCTTAAGTTTCTCATTTACATACTCAAGGTTGAGATTTACTATAAGAGAGGTCTCAGGAGAATAAGCCATTAAATCATATATTTCCTTGTCTGTAAGTCCAAGAGCCTTAAGCATTACCATGAGTGGAATCTTACCTTTAAACTTTGACTTAGGCAATGTAACATAAAGCACCCCGTCTGGAGCTTTTTCTACAGAAATTCTGGCCTTATAGTCTTCCTTGTGAGAGTATACCTTAGCAACCTCGATCGTTTTGCCGGACTTCTTTTCTATCTCAACGAATATTCTATTTGGCGCAAGTTCTTCAGTTGGTATAAGTACCCTCTCAGAACCGTTGATTATGAAGTATCCTCCAGGGTCTTTGGGATCTTCCATAAAGTATTCGGCTAATATTCTCTCATAGAGTTCGTCAGGTATTGGTTCTTTAAGTTTACTTCCTGAAGGTAAGAGGTTACCCTCATTTATCTTAAGGAATTTCGTCACGTTGTCTTTATGAAGCCAACAAAGCTTTGATCTTAGCATTATGGGTATTTCTCCTATTGTTATTACGTTACCTTCTATGATCCTACCATCTGTGGTTTCTACGGGAATTGTATCTTCAAATCTCAGTTGATATTGGTCTGCAGTGCCCTCTTTTCTCATCTGCTTAAGATCCTCTAAGGAAATCTCTGGAGGTACAAAGTAAATTCTCACAATGGCTTTTATCGGAGATGAATAGGTAAGTTTTCTTATCCTACAGACCATGGGTATAGGAGGAACTGTAAGTATCTTGTCTGCAGATGATTCTCCGAAGTGATGTGCTTTATCATATCTTAATTTTTCACTAAGTTCTTGAAACATTGATTCTACACTCTTTCCAGTCTTATCTTTAAGAAACTTAGGAACCTTTGGGTTAAATGGATTATCTACCCATACATCTTCTATGAAGACATATATAGTGCCAGCACCCATTTTCTGCAGTGGAATTGCAATTACTCCGGGTTCGGGAGTCCTACTACCGATTCTTATGCTCTTTATAAGTCTAGGTAGGTTATCTATAAAGTCATTATATGAGTTCAACTGATGTTCTATGAGATTCTTCTGAGACAAATATGCCTCAACAAATTCTCTCATTTATATCACCCTTAAAGAAGCTTTAATAGTCAACATTACCCTCTTCTTCTGTGTATCCCATTTCCTCAAGAATCTCCAATGGGATTTCTTCCTCAATGGACTCCTCTTCGGCCCCTTCATACATCTCTTCTTCAGAAACCTTCTTATGTTTTCTAGAACCTGCTCTTTTAGGCTTCTTTTCCTTTTCTAGGTCAGGGACAACATACCTATAGGCTATGGAAACGCCACCTGTTGGGCTTTCCCTTATGATCATTATAATATCTCCGGGGTTTGCACCAATTATCTGAACGATGGGATCTGTAGATAAAATCTTCGGTAGTTGTTGGGGAATAATATTATATCTTTCAAGAACCTTTTTTGCCTCTTCTTCACTCAGCTTTATGTGAGTTGGAACATAATCATGCTCTAATATCCTTCTTTTAAGCTCTTCTGAGGATATCTTTGTTGTCATGAACGTCATCACCCTCTTATGAAATGTGTGATATACACCAAATGAAACAGGTTTATATAAATAACTTGGCACACAAACCCAAGCAATAGGAGGCTCATAGTATTAGCTGGCGGGCCCGCGGGGATTTGAACCCCGGACCACCTGGTTAAAAGCCAGGCGCTCTACCTAGCTGAGCTACGGGCCCATGTCAAGACCCACTCTGTAAAGGTCTAAGTAATCCAATTGCACATGATTTAAAAATCTAATCGTTTAGCAATGTTTATATTACCTTCTTGTTTATATATACTTCCGGGATTGCGAAGAAAAATTTTTATTAATCTCCTAAATCTAAAATTTGATGTAAATGCCGCCGTAGCTC
This sequence comes from Methanobacteriota archaeon, assembly GCA_021162855.1. Taxonomy (GTDB): domain Archaea; phylum Thermoplasmatota; class B47-G6; order B47-G6; family B47-G6; genus B47-G6. The sequence continues at coordinate 72 of JAGGXY010000042.1, read as the reverse complement.
AGTAGGTAGAGCACCCGGCTGTTAACCGTGCGGTCATCGGTTCGAATCCGATCGGCGGCGCCAATTTTATAT
>JAGGXY010000050.1:0-6001 GCA_021162855.1 Methanobacteriota archaeon | reverse complement strand
TCCTAAGGGCTTCGGGACTTATTCCTCTCTTAGCTAAGGCTCTTAGGGTTCCAAGCCTTGGATCATCCCAACCCATAAACTCTCCTTTCTTGATTCCTTCCTTGATTAGCGTAGTTTTGAGTATGATGCCTTCCATTGATACTAGGCCGTAGTGATAGAAATATGGCTTTTTCCATCCGAAGTGCTCGTATATGTATTCCTGTCTCATCGTGTTAACAAGGTGGTCTTTTCCTCGGAGGACGTGTGTTATTCCCATAAGGTGATCGTCTATTGCAACAGCGAAGTTATACGTAGGATACACACGATACTTATCCCCAGTTCTTGGATGAGGATCCTCTATTATTCTAAATCCAACAAAGTCTCTGACTGCAGGATTAGGATGATTTAGGTCTGTTTTGACAACGAAAACTGCCTCTCCTGGTTTGTAATAGCCTTCAAGCATTTTCTCCCATTTCTCCAATTGGTCCTCTGGAGGTAGGTCTCTTTCTGGAATTTTTCCACCGTACACTTTTTTCTTTCTCCATACTTCAGGATCTTCCGTACATATGTAAGCCTTTCCCATCTCGAGAAGTTTCTTAGCATGTTCATAGTATATTTCTATTCTGTCGCTCTGTATGTAAAACTCATGCCATTTTGCTTTGAGCCAAGAGACGTCCTCTTTTATCATGTCATACGCTTCTGGTAGTACATTTTTGGGGTTTGTATCCTCAAGTCTCAGGATAAGAGCTCCCTTATACATCCTCACATATTCATCGTTAAGCACAACAGCACGCGAGTGACCTATATGTAATGGTCCTGAAGGACCGGGAGCAAACCTCATTCTGACTTTTCCTTCTTCTGCACCAGATAATGGTGGTAATGCCTTTTTCTCCTCTTTTGGTTTTTCTTTTGGAAGTATCTCAGAATATTTTTCTAACAAAGTTTTTTGCTCTTCTAGGGTGAGATTGTTCACTTCATTTACAATACGCTCGATATGAGGTATTACATCCTTTATGTGAGCCTTGATATCTGGTCTTATGGCAATTAACTTTCCCACTAATGACTTTGCACTAGTTTTTCCCCCATACTTAACAGCGTATTTCAGTGCTAAGGCATAAATTATGTCCCTAAGGCCCTGATCTACTATGTCCAATCTTCTCACCTCTTGGCTCTGATAAAAATTCATTTAACCCTCTCAACGACGTAATTCGCAAGATACTTTAGGACCTCTTTGTATTCATTATTTGGGAATTCTTTTAATAGTTCCATAGCCTTCTTGGAGTATTCCCTAGCTTTTTCCTTTGCATATTCTATGCTTCCTGCAGATCTTATCAATTCTACAGCTCTGTTCACATCTTCGTCTGTTTTCTTCTCCTTTCGAAGGATCTCCATAAGCTCTTTCTTTTTGTCATCTTTGAGATTGTTCATTGCATGTATGATAAGTATTGTCTTCTTTCCTTTTCTTATGTCGCTTCCTACAGGTTTTCCAGTGACCTTAGGGTCTCCTATTAGGCCTAGTATATCATCCTGTATTTGAAACGCGAGTCCTATGTTAAGGCCATACTTTCCGAGTATTTCGGCTTTACTCTTAGGTAGCCCACTTATAAGAGCTGCTCCATAACATGCTGTTTGAATGATCCTCGCAGTTTTCTTCCTGATCATCTCAACATATTCCTCCAAACTCACGTCTTCCCTCTTTTCGAATTCTACATCCTCGTATTCACCCTCGGCGAGCTCTATGACCATCTGAGAGAAATCCCTAAGGATCTCCCTTAGGGTTTCTCCGTCAATCTTAAGCTTTGAGAGTTCTCTATAAGCTATTGCAAAGAGTGTATCTCCAGCTATTATCGCTGTGGGGACATCGAAGGCCATATGTACCGTAGGCACTCCTCTCCTAAATTCGTCTTCATCAATTATGTCGTCATGGACTAACGTGAAGTTATGAGTAAGCTCTAGAGCTAAGGCAAAAGGTAATACTTTTTCCAATTCTGCACCGAGCATTCTTGCAACAACGATCGCTATTATAGGTCTTAGTCTTTTCCCTCCAGCCATTGGAAGCCATCTAACAGCCTCGTAGAATCTTTTTGGATCCTTTATTTGAAGAATATCATCCAAGCTCTTGTTAACTACTTCGGTGAGATCTTTTATGATTCTCTTGACAGATTCTTCATCCATAACAATTCACCTTCATCTCTTGACGAGATCAGCAAGTCTTCCTGTTATGTAATACCTGACATCCTTAAGATGCTTAACGGTTCTTGAACCTGTTAAAAACATCACGGCTTTCAGTTCCTCTACAAGTGGTTCTAGATCTTCTCCTCTAAAGTACATATCAAGAGCTCTTCTAGCGATCCCAGCTATGTCAGCACCAAGGACTATTGCTCGTGCGATATCCAGACCATGTCTTATGCCCCCGCTTCCTATTATATATACTTTCCTATGGGAACTTTTGATGGCCTTTTTGCACTCCATTACCGCTAAAGGAGCGGGTATACCCCAATCCCAAAGAAGCCTTCCAAGGTTGGCCTTTCTTTCATCTTGGGCTCTTAATGCTCTATAGTATTCGACTGCAGAGAAAGACGTTCCACTTACTCCGCTGGAATCTATTGCGCTTATCCCTGATTTTATAAGCTTCATCGCAACAGTTCTGGAGATCCCTGCTCCTGTCTCCTTAACTATTATTGGTAGTCCAAGTTCTCTTGAGACTTCTTTAATCTTTTCGAGAACACCCCTTGCCTCTCGATCTCCTTCAGGTTGTACTATTTCTTGAAGATAATTCAGGTGGATTGCTATTGCATGTGCATCTATTTCATCAGCGAGATATCTTAGGTCATCTATACTTAAACTTTTAAGTTGCGGCGCCCCTATGTTCGCAACTCTTAGAGGTATATCGTAATCTTTAACAACAGAGTACGTGTACGTGAGTTCTTTTTTAATGAGCATAGCCCTTTGACTACCAACACTCATAGGTATCTGATACTTTTCTGCAATCTTAGCAAGATAGGCGTTTATATCTTTGGCCTTCTTGAAACCTCCTGTTATCCCAGTTATCATCAAAGGAAGACCTATCTTCTTCTTAAGGAATGTTGTTGTCGTATCTATTTCGTCATAATCGATCTCTGGGAGGGCATTATGTTCAAGGATTACGTCATCCCAAAAGTTGTAGGATGCAACAGTGTTCTTCGAGACTGTAAGGGCTACATGTTCTTCCTTCCTCTGTTCAATGATATCCTCTTTATTTCTTTCGTACCCTCGTTCCGACAAAGTTATCACCATCTAAAAACTTTCTAAGGTTCTCGTATTTAAGACCATTAAGGACATAAACATCAGAAATATTACTAATCTCCTTTATGATCTCGACCTTCAGTCTCATACCACCTGTTACATCCTTCGCTTTTGGCTCCTCAAAACTTCCCACGAGCTCTGATCCAGAAATCTCTTCTATTAATCTAGCATCTGGGTACTTTTTTGGATCTTTTGTATATATTCCGTCTACATCACTTAGGAACACGACAGCTTTTGGTCTAAATACCTTAGCAAATATGAGTGCTAGTACATCACCGCTGCACACAGAGAAACGATACTTCCCAATGTCCACTACTACATCACCGTGAGTCAGTATTTTGGAGCCTCTTTTATAATATGCGTAGATCATATCATCGAAGACATCGTATAATTTTAGATCCTTGTTTATCACGAAACTTCTCGGCCTCAGAAGAAGTGCATTTATGCCAAACTCATCAAGAACTTTCAGAACTATGCTCGAAAGCTTGTCCATACTTTTCATGACCTTAAGGGCGTCATCAAAGCTTACAGGTCTTTTGTTCAAGCCAACCTCATGTGCAGTATAGTGTCCAAAACTCCCCCCACCATGTATTAAGACCACAAAATGATCCCTAATGATGCCTACTATCTCCCTTATGACATTCAGTCTGGGAGTCTCTTTACGATTTTTATCTGTGATTACACTACCTCCGAGTTTGATTATAAGGTTTCTCAACCCTAACACCCTCTGAGCCAGTTTTCACAATATATATCTTGTATGGTGTTTCCTTGAATGCCTCAATGACCTTTTTAGAGGAATTCTCTTTGAGGAGGCCTATGACACTGCCTCCACCGCCAGCTCCTGTTATCTTAGCTCCATAACAATATCTTGAGAGGACTTTTACTATTCTATCAAGCTCCTCATTTGATACACAAAGTTTTCTCAGGAGTTCATGGTTTTCGTACATCTTAGATCCCAAAGACTCAATGTCATTGGATTTTATAAGGTCTATTGCTTCGAGAACAATCTCACCAATTCTCCTTATTGCGGCTCTAATCTCTTCATTTTTCTCGTAAAGTCTTTTGACCATTGTAACCATTTCTCCAGTCTTTGAAGGCTTACCTGTGTACACAATGACGATATCCAGTGGGTCTAAGGGAACCCTATGAACATTCCAAAAGACATTGTCTTTCTCTATTTTCCATAAAAACCCGTCGTGAACTTTCCTACTGAGTATTATGTATCCTCCTAATGTGGCGACACTAGTATCATTTGGACTTGCTCTTCCTTGAGCGTTGTACTCAACCTCAAATGCTGTTTTTGCAATCTTCATGATGTCAAGCTTATTGTGCATTATGAAATCTAGTCCAGCAATTGTCGAGACAGTATAAGCTGCTGACGATCCAAGACCTGAGGCTATGGGTAAGCTCCCCCAAGTCTTTGTATGAACCTGCACGTTGTACATTTTTGCTATTTCCCTAAGGTATGGATTCCTTATCTCCTTCTCACTTGGATGTTCTTCTATGGAGATTTTATTAAAGATTCTAAGAGATATTGCTGCTGAGAGAGCAGGCTCGCCGTATACAACGGCATGTTCTCCGAATAGTATGACCTTTCCTGGAGCGCTAGTGACTATAGACATAAGTCTCACGCTCGTGTACAGTACGTTAACGTGTCACTATGGCTGCATAGCCTACACACAAGTCCTTTTCGCCAGAAATTTGGGAAGAGTTTGCATATTTTAGAAGCTCAACAGTCTGTGAATCCTTCATTTTGCTATACTCTAAGGTCGTGACTATAGCTCCGATTCCACATATGGTCATTGAGTGTTCCGTAGCTACTCGTATAAGACCTTCTGAGTCAAACTCTAGTATTCTTTCAAGTGCTATTTTATCTAGAAACTCTCCAAATGCGTCTGAGCTTTTATCTCTACTATAAAGTCCATAAAACCTTCCAACGTGGTTGAGATCACTACTTCCAATTACTATGACCTTTCTCGAGAGCTTTTCTGAAGCTTCTAAGATTCCTCTCGCGAGATCCTTTAGGATCTTTATATCTGTGTGGATACTGAGCACTATGGGAACGACCTTAGGAGGCTCAAGTCCCAACACATCGTGAATATATTGAATAAAAGGTAGCTGTACTTCGACAGAGTGCTCAGCGTAGTGAGCGTACTTGTCGAAATCTGCAACGCCTGAGGACTTTATTATCTCTTTTGCAAGCTCTTTATCCAAGCGAATTACTCCAAAGGGCATCTCCCAGTCGTCAGGGGATAGTGATATTGGTATTCCATAACCTGTATGATTTGTTCCTATAATGACGTATGTTTCAGCTCCTCCAGAATTCGCAATTGATTTGTAGGCATGCGCTGCTACGGGACCAGAGTATATATACCCTGCATGGGGTACTATGGCTCCAATTACCCTTTCATGATCCCTTCTAGGAAGTTGCCCTGGACCAAACTCTGTGTTCAGGAAGCATTGCTCTATAAGATTTTTAAGCTCTTGGGGATCACTAGGATAAAAGCTTCCAGAAACCGCGGGTCTTCTCATTTTGAACACCATACTCTAGTTACCTACTTTTAGGATAATGTCTTTCTAGTATTATAAAATAAAGTTATGGGAACTGAAAAGCGTAGAAGATAATCTTTAAAATTATACCTGGAAGGGGGTTCTCCCTATGGGGGAGTTAGTGTGATCTTGTGGAATTTCATCCCAATTCTTTGTTTTTCTGTTGCCATGATCCTGTAGGGGTTGG
>JAGGXY010000034.1:0-5061 GCA_021162855.1 Methanobacteriota archaeon | reverse complement strand
TTTATTGCTTCTCTATTATATAATATCTCGTCAAGTTCCATGTCTCCTATGACAGATCTTAACGTTGTTTGTGCTAGAGCAACTGTTGCAAGCTTAAAGTTCGAGACCTCGAAGTACGCCTTTTCAGGATCAACTACTCTGATATAAATAATCGCATCTACTGTTACAGGAGAGTTGTCTTTTGTTATAACCTCCTGACGAGGTACATCTAAGACCTGCGTTCTAAGATCAATTTTCACAACTTGGGACACAAGTGGATAGACCCAGTTCAAACCAGGATTGAGTTTACCTTTGTATTTACCAAGTACGATCCACAATCCTTGCTCGTACGGCTGTATAATTCTTATACCACTTGCGAGCAACGCGACAATTACTAGTATTATAAAGACCGTAAGGACGAGCATTCCTATCGCTGGCAATTACTATCCCTCCGTAGACTGCGGTTGCCCGTGCTTTGTATTTGGGATGTTTCGGAAACTATGAGCACGGGTTTTCCGTTCTGGTTAGCCGTAACTTGTGTGACGGCTAACCTTCCCTCCTCAGGTTTCATTGGAGGGCTTTCGGATCACGCGAGCCCCACATCTTCAGGGACTTCAGCGATCCCCATTCGGGCTTAGAACCCCACATATCGGGGACCGCCACATTATAGTGAGAATTACCCCAGCAATATTTAAAGATTGTGGAAAACAGAAGATATCAAACTTTACGCTTTTTACCATCTGCGAAACAGCCCTCCCACGCCTCATCATGATCAGCGTGTCATCGAGGCAACTCATCTAGTATTTTTATTTCTTCCTTATTTAAATGTTTCGCTTCCATGATTTCAAAATACTGTTGTGCTTATTTAACGAAATAGTCCTTTGAACATTAATAACAATATTATTTCCATGAATTCATTTAATTCTTTCTACATACAAGTGAACGCCTTCAACCTTCTTAATTTGAACACGTTCTCCTTCAGGGATCTCTTCATCAGCTGTTGCGCTCCAAACGTCGCTTCCAATTTTAACTTTACCAGAATAGCTGTTAGGAACTATCCTCTTTACAACAATTCCCTCTTTTCCAATTAGGCTGTCTGCACTTGTCGTCATTGGGGGACCTATAGGCTTTGCAAGCCTTCTATAAAGATATATAGAGATACCCATTGCACCTAGGGCTACGCTTACACCTATTATTGGTGCCCATATTGTACTTAGAATCTCTGGGAACACAAGTACTAGTATACCTACGATGAGCATCGCAGTTCCAGGAACTGCAATAAAGAATCCTGGTATAGACATTTCAGCCACTATAAGCAATATACCTATTATTATCAATGCCCATGCAATTATACTTGTATATTCAGTAGGCATCGCTCATTGCCTCCTAAAATGATAATCCCGCATGAGTTGCGGGTTTTATTTTTAGACAACATAAATCTCATGTTAAGATAAGGTTATGGTTATGTATACCATATACTATACTACTTATAATTCCTTATTAAGGTTAGTATTAAGGTTAGTTATTCCAAGCTACCCATGACAAAGTCGATCCAAGCTTTCGCCCCTAGGGTGGGGAGGAGGTTAGATGGAGGTCAACAAAAATGGAAGCAATCGCTGGAATCGATGAGGCGGGAAGAGGACCAGTATTAGGACCCATGATTGTAGTTGGTGTAGAAGCTCCAGAAATCGTACTTAAGAGGTTTAAACTGAAGGATTCTAAGGAATACTCAAGGATCACTAGAGATAACCTAGCAATGTCTCTTCTAAAGATTATAGAAAGGATACACGTGAGAGTACTCTATCCTGAGGTTATAGATTACTTTGTTGAAAATTATACGATAAACGAGTTGGAGCTTCTTATATATCTATCAATAACGCATGATATTAACGCAAAAACCATTTATATTGACTGTTTTTCGACAAATGTTGAAGACATCAGAAGTGTATTTAGGAGAAACTTTCCAGAAAAACTATTTATAATAGAGCATAAGGCAGACAAGAAATATCCAATAGTCTCTGCAGCCTCAATAATAGCAAAATACATGAGAGATCTCATAATGGATTCTCTTTCTGAGACCTTAGGAATTCCGCTTGGCAGTGGATATCCCTCTGATCCTAGAACAATAGATTTCCTAAAGAAACACTTTTCGCAAGGAAATAGAAACACTTTAAAAGGCGTAATAAGATTCTCGTGGAAGACTGTTAAACGATTACTGCCTAAAAGGAAAACACTTTTTGACTCCTGGTGAGAACATGAACCTCCAAACACTGTTGAAAAGAATTGTGGAATGCTGTGGTGTGCCAGATTGGTGGCCTTCAAGTGATCCATTTGAGATTGCAATCCAAGCAATATTGACCCAGAATACTAACTGGAAAAACGTTATGAAAGCCACAATGAACCTCAGGAAATTAGGCTTAATGTCTCCTGAAGGACTGCAAAATGTGGATATTTCAACAATAGAGGACGCGATAAGACCCTCTGGATTTTATAAAATAAAAGCAAAGAGGATAAAGTCTTTTGTTAATTTCATATTCGAAAAACTAAACGGAAAAATTGAAAACCTAAAGAAGTACAGCATTGAAGATGCTAGAGAGCTCCTTTTATCAATAAGCGGCATAGGAAAGGAAACTGCAGACACTATATTGCTTTTTGCACTTGATTTTCCCATAATGATAGTGGATTCCTATACAATAAGGGTACTGAAGAGAGTCGGCTTCGAGACCCCAAATGACTACGACAAGCTCAGAAGAATTCTAGAGAATAATGCTCCTAAAAAGGATCCTGAAACATTTAAGCTGTTACATTCTGGTTTTGACGAGCTTGCAAAGAGATTTTGTAAAAAGAGTAAACCTCTCTGTGAAGAATGTCCAATTAGAGACGTATGCAAAAGAAAACTTGACACTATATAATCCTCTACTTAAGATGAATGACGAAAAACTCTTTATGTTGAAGAGCTTATAGTTCATTATGCCTAATAACACGAAGTATATATTTATCACTGGAGGAGTTCTTTCAGGCCTTGGCAAGGGAATAACGGTATCATCTATAGGTCGCATTCTGAAAGAGTATGGTATTAAGGTAACTGCTATAAAAATAGATCCATACATAAACTGGGATGCAGGCACGATGAATCCATTCCAACACGGAGAGGTCTTCGTTCTTGAGGACGGAGGGGAAGTGGATCTTGATTTTGGAAACTATGAAAGATTCCTAGACGAGAATCTCACCTCAAATCATAGTATAACTACAGGAAAAGTGTTTTATAGGGTAATAGAAAAGGAGCGTAAGGGATGTTATCTTGGAGAAACCGTCCAGATAATACCCCACGTGACAAACGAAATAAAGAGCCTCATAAGGGATGTCGCAGAGAATACAGAAGCTGAGGTTGTATTAATAGAAATTGGGGGAACTGTTGGAGATATAGAGTCAATGCCATTTCTAGAGGCTGCAAGGCAAATGTTCATAGAGGAAGGGCCAGAAAACGTGATGTTCATCCATGTAACACTTGTACCTCAGCTTTCTAGCACAAAGGAGCTCAAAACGAAGCCTACTCAACATTCCGTAAGGGAACTCAGAGCAGCAGGTATACAACCAGACATGATAATATGTAGAAGTCCTATACCTCTAGATAAGGAACACATAGAAAAGATAGCCCTATACTCAAATGTTCCTAAGAAAGCAGTGATAAGCGCCCCTGACGTTGAAAACACGTATGAAGTACCTCTTCTTCTCGAGAGTCAGGGTGTCGGGGAATATATAATAAAAAGGCTTAAGCTTTCACCTAAGAGAATACCAGACTTCAGCTCATGGAGAGAATTCTGTGAGAGACTTAAAGGTCCCAATGGAAGTGTACGTATTGCAATCGTAGGGAAATACGCCAAGCTTAAGGATGCATACCTTAGTGTCATTGAGGCCCTTAAACACGCTGGTGCCGCACTTGGCGTCAAAGTACAATATGAGATATTGAACTCAGAGCTCATAAACAGAAAAAACGTTGAGAAATTCCTTAAGGGTTTTGATGGAATAATAGTACCAGGAGGATTCGGTCAAAGGGGTGTCGAGGGAAAGATCGAGGTCATAAGATATGCTAGGGAAAATGATGTACCCTTCCTGGGGATATGCTTTGGCTTCCAGCTCACTGTAATAGAATATGCAAGGAACGTCCTAGGGTTAAAAGATGCACATTCAACAGAGATAGACCCAGAAACACCACATCCAGTGATAGATCTTATGGAAGAGCAACGAGACATAGATAGATACGGAGGAACTATGAGACTAGGAGGTCAGAAGGTTATCCTAAAGGAGGGTAGTTTAGCGCATAGGTTGTATGGAACTACAGAAATCGTAGAAAGACATAGGCATAGGTACGAGGTCAACACAAGATATATAAAAACATTAGAGGAGCATGGACTCGTGTTTTCAGGAACTGATGAAACGGGAAAGAGAATGGAAATTCTTGAGCTACCTAACAAAACATATTTCATAGCATCACAATTCCATCCTGAGTTTAAATCCAGACCTATGAGACCTGCTCCTCTGTTTTATGGTCTAGTGAAAACTGCCTTTGAGATGACACAAAAGACCACTTTAACTCAGAAAGAACGTTCATAGCAATTGTCTAGAGGAGCTATAGGGTATTAAAGTTCATTTAAGATGTACTTCGCAAAATATTTAGTGGCTATAATTATAATGGTAAGTTTTAAATAGGTTTTATAGTGTTGTATTTATATATGGATAAGCTCTATAGGCTTTGCGAGGCAGCAAAGATCCTCGGTGTTTCTGTAAGTACTTTGAGAAGATGGGACATGGAGGGGAGAATAAGGCTTGTGAGAACACCCGGCGGGCAGCGGAGAGTCCCCGAGAGCGAGATAAAGCGTATTCTTCGCCTAAGAGAAGAACAACCACGTTATGGAGCGCGCGTGATAATCTACGCGAGAGTATCCTCTTATAGGCAGAGGGATCGTGGGGATCTCGAGAGGCAGGTGAACTATCTCCGTGCTTATGCGAGGGAGCGTGGTTGGATCGTCGTTGATATTATAAGAGATGTTGCCTCAGGCCTTAGGACTGATAGGAGGGGTC
>JAGGXY010000094.1:0-24292 GCA_021162855.1 Methanobacteriota archaeon | reverse complement strand
TACCGCGGACCACCGGTGCTCGGAGGGGTGCGGGGTTGAGGGAGCGGTGTGGGTGTCAAGTGCTTGGGGGCAGGGCCCACCCCAAGCGCGTCCGGGCCCGCCAAATCTTTTACATTTTATTAAGGAATTCTACTATCGCCTTTGCGATATAAAATGATAGGATCGGTGGAACGGATTCTCCAACTTGATTATATTGAGAATCTCTTGGGCCATAGAACACGTGATCGTCTGGATAACTCATAATTCTTGCATGTTCTCTTGGGGTTAGTAACCTATCATCGTATGGGTGAATAAATCGAGATTTTCCCATTACAGTAGGTGCAGGCTTATCAGGATGTAGTCTCACCCATGACGTCATTAACTTTCCTTTAGAACCCTTGAAGTAGACAATGCCACGACCCCAGCGCAGAGTTACTATTTTCTTAAGCTTCTTTTCTGATATAGGAACGGGATCATGATTTGGAGGGCCATAACCAGGATGAGGAAGCCCTTCTAGAGCCTCTTTTACTGTTCTTGGTTTTGAACGTTTGTATTTTTTTAGGAAGTCCTCTAAGGGAACATTTGAGATGAACATTCTTCTTCTTTTTGATGGATTCCCAAAGTCCTCAGCCTTTAACACGTTAAAGTATATTTTCTCATAACCTATCCTTGAAAACTCCTCTATTAAGGCATTTTTAAGTGGACCCTCTACAATAGGGACGACGTTTTCCATGACGAATACTTTTGGCTCTAAGTCTCCTACTATACGAATAAAATGTAGAACAAGTTGTCCAAGAGGATCAACATAGAGTCTATCTAAAGGGTTTTTCATTCTCCTGAAGTTTGCAACGGTATATGCCTCACAAGGGGGGCCTCCTATTACGACATCTATTTCACTGCCTACAGCATCCAAGATATGTTTACTGTGTACTTTCTTTATATCTTCTACAAGAACTATTGTATTAGTAAAGTTCTCAGCGTAAGTCTTAGCTGCGAACTCGTCTATTTCTATTCCTAACAGTATCTTACAGCCCTGTTTTTTGAACCCTAGTGAGAATCCACCGGCTCCTGAGAACAGATCTATAACTCTCAGATCCATTTTCAACCCTCTATCCTGTCATATCCCTCTGGTGATCCTCTTACGAAGAGCTCTCTTAATATTGGAGTGACCTCTTCATATAGCTCTCTTAGGATCTCCTGAACAGGTATTTCCCCGCTCATAACTTTGTCCATTTTTTCTTCAAGTTTTGCAGTCCTACTCTCTGAGATCATATCCTTATAGTACTTCACGAGATAATCGTAGACTTTTTTACCAATTTCTGTCGCGGTAAGGTATCCTCTTCCAACTTCTATAACGTACTTACGTCTTAGTAGTGTTTCCACTATTTTGGCGTATGTTGATGGTCTTCCTAAGCCTTTTGCTTTCATTTCGCTAATCACTTCGGCTTGTGTGTATTCTCTTACAGCCTTTGTCATTCCTGTCCAAAGTACCTTTCCTACTAGTCTTTCATTTGGTTCAAGAAGAGGTACCCTTCTTCTTCCAATGTTATATATCTGTGAGAAGGACTTCTTAATGATATCGTATTCTCCTTCTACTTCTACTGTTTCAGTTTCTATAAGGATCCTTGCTTTCAGATATCGCACTTTCTCTGATACCATTTGTGATGCGATAAACCTTCTAAAGATTAAATCGTAGAGTCTTATGTGGTCTCTCGTGAGTTCTATTACAGGCGCAAATATGCCTCGCCTTAGTAAATCTATGAGAGTTCTCGTGTCCCAAGGTCTTGTGGGCCTGATACACTCGTGTGCACCACCTTCCCCCCATCTACGTGGTTTAAAGTATTCCTCTCCAAAGTTTCTCGAGATATATTCCTTAGCTACTTCAATACCTTTATCTGACACGCGAGTAGAATCCGTTCTATGATATGTTATGAGACCTATCTCGAAGAGATCTTGTGCTAGGTTCATTATTTTGTTTACGCCCATTTTTAGCACTGCTGCGGCCTCAGAAAGTAATGTGTCTGTTGTGTATGGAGGGAGTGGATTCTTCTCAATCTCTTGTACTTCGACATGTCTAACCAATGCCTCTAATCTTCCACTTCTCACACCCAATTTCTTGTTAATCTCTACCTTAAGTTGTTTGTTTTGATCTTTTGGAGACTGTAGTAATATGATCGTTTTTGGAGTCTTCTTCTTGGCTTCTTCTGTACGTGTGATTATCCATCCAAGTACTGGGGTTTGTACACGTCCTGCAGAGAGATTTCTGCTCTTGAAGACGTCCCATAGTTTCTGAGAGAGTGCGAATCCAATCCAACGGTCTTCGATTCTCCTTACGATCTGCGCATTCACGAGATTCTTATTTATTTTTCTTCTGTTGTTTATCGCTTCTTCTATGGCTTTCTTCGTTACTTCATGGAATTCTACTCTGTAAATATTTGGATTCAATGGTCTTAACATGTTGTAGACATCCCATGCGATCTTTTCTCCTTCAGGATCTGGATCAGTGCCTATAAGAACCTCGTCTACCTCTGATGCAAGCTCTCTCAGAATCTTTATGGTTTCTTTCTTGTCCACGATATTTTCACTGCCACATTTTGGACATTTATTTGATGAGGATGTGAACTGATATCCGCAGTCAGCACAACGTTTTATGTAGTTGTAAACAGGTATGAAGACGCCATTTAACATAAGGACTCCATAAGTATCGTTGCCTAGTGAGTCCATTGTGAGATCCATCACATGCCCTACAGTAGCTACGATGTTAAGGAAGAGATCTCCTCTTGTTACCTCGTATATCACTATATCTCCCAGAACTCTCCTACTAGGCCTTCCATAGAAGCTGGCTATTGTCCTTGCTTTATTTGGGGATTCTACTATAAACAGAACTGTTTTACCAAGTCCCTTGATTCTATTTGCTATCTTTCCCTCTTTTGCAAGTTTCACAAGTTCTCTATCTTCGTTGACCTTCCTGAGCTCTTCTTCTAATTTTTCCTCTGAAAGCTCTTCCCAAGGTTCCTCTAGATAATATCTGAAGACTCTCATGAGTCCTTCTAATATCGGTTTGTCATCAGGACGTTCTATTATTATTGATATTCCCCTTGTTATACCTCCCACGTAGGTCCTTGAGGTTCTTCCTGAGGCTTGAATATATGTCCTTGTGTCTGGAATATATACGTAAAGCTTTTCGTCTTCTCTTCTTATTATAAGCTCTCCTTCCTTTTCGATCTCTTTTCTTTTTTCTTCATCACTTAGATACCTGAGAACTATTTCACGAGCTTTAACAAAGGCTTCATAGAATCTCTGAAGTCTTCCAGGAGAGGACTCTCCTTTGAGGGCTTTATTTATTATATCTATTTCATTCTTTGTTGCTCTTCTAAGAAAAGATATTACGGTATCTATTACTCTTGCCTCCTCATCTGATACGTGTCTGTAAAGCCTTATTACGGTTGTTGAAATACTTGAAACGTCATTTAGTTCTTTAAGATTGAACTTAAACCTTGGAGAGCCAAGGAATATAGAATATCTTATTATCTCTGGTAGGTCTATGCCTCTAACGAGGATCCCATAGTAATGAGCAACGCCTATTAATATGTCAACGTCTCCGTTAACGAAGGCCTCAAGGGCTTTCAGTTTGTTTTCTGGAGTCACTTGAAGTGCCTTAATATTATTTTCTTTAAGAAATTCTTCTATTTTTGACGCGTATTCATGTCCAAGATCATGAGGGACAAATATTAGCCCTCCCCTACCTAGTTTAAGAACAAGATTCTTTAGCGTTTCTAGTGTATTCTCTGTGATCTTATAGAAGTTTATAACATTTCTCAGTTGCCATGTCGTGGATCCTATGGTAAAACCCAATAGGACACGGTAGAGCAGGTAAGCTCTGCCCTTCGTTTTACCAGTAGCAGTCGAGATTATTATTTGACCTTTTCTCTCGAACTCTTTCTCCCCTATTTTGTTCTCCTTTATAAGTTTGTAAGCTTCTTCAACTTCTTTGTGAGTGAACCCAAGGAGTATAAGGGATCTTTCAATGTTCCTATAGGCCTTTAAGAAAGAATCAACATCGTCCACGAATATGAAGTCGAATTTTTGATCCTTTATTGATTCAAAGTTCTGTGAGAGAAACTGTGATGTTGTTATAAGAATATCATATTCTCCGCTGAATATCTTTTCTTTAGTTTCTTTTGCATTCTTCATTCCGGACCAAAAAGCGACTATTCTTACTTCTTGTCCATCAAGTTCGTTAAGCTTTGATATCCTCTCATAAGCTTGTTTTACAAGTACGCTAGTTGGAAGAATTAGATAACACTTCTTCTTGAACCTTGTTGCTAGGTAGTATGTGAACACGATACCAAAAACTGTTTTTCCAACACCTGTCGGAGCAGTTATAGCAAAACTATATCCTTTTAGAGCTCTGAGCGCCCATGATGCTTGAATGGGCCACATGTTATTGTTTGTAATTTTTTTGAAGAGATCATTGATCTCATCTAAGAGTCTTCTATATTTAATATAAGTTTCAACTTCCTTTTTTTCTATTATAAACTCTAAGGCATCATAGAATCTAGCGAATTCCCTATTTGTTGGCTTTGTACAGGAGGTACATGAAAGGCCACGCGAAGATCTCCAACTTTCAAAGTCCCTACCACAGTTTGGACAAGAATGTTGATATATTACCTCAATGTCACTTTCCGTGCGTGGTGCCTCCTTTAAATTTGATGTAACATTAAACGAAACCATATTACGCACCATCAGTTTTCATTTATGCTAGTAATAATCACAACTTTTAGACATAAGAAACTAAATAAGATTTTGGTTATTCTAAAATTAAGCTTTTATGTTGATCTTATGACAAGATAATTCTGAGAGAAGTATGTGGACACGTATAAAGTGTTTTATTGAGAGGGGAAGATCATGCTAATCGTTGTATACAATAACGTGGGTAGTGCTGGTAAGGTCGAAGGCTTCGTAGAGGTAGTACTAGGGCTTGCCCCAGAGGCTTTAATAGTGATATCACGTGCTTATGGAGCAGGTGCTCAGACAGGAATACCAGTAGCTAGCAAGAAGATATTTCAGAAAGGAGGAAAGCTCCTAATAGCAGGATCTCTTAAGGATGCAATAGAACTTACAAAGCCAGATATTATCTATGTGTTTGAACCTGCTGAAAGAGGATCCACAGAAGAGTTTGATCCTGATGAAGTGATAAAAGCTCTTAACAACGGAATGAACGTCATGTTAGTCTTTGGTGGAGAATCTCCTGGAAATCCACTTAGAGATCAAAAACTTGCACACAAGGTGGTTTGGATTGGAAGTAATGAAAACATAGGAGCACAGGCATCACTGGGAATAGCACTCTATGAGATCAAGAAAAGACTTGCTCAAACAAGCTCTTAAACTATATTAAAGGGTTAAGATCCTGCGATTTTTGGCATGTTCTGTCTATATTAGAGCTTAAGGGTTGGGAATCCCGTTCTCCCAAAAGCCAGCCGATGAAGGTTCTTACTCGAAGCTGGAAGGTTATCCATAATGACGCTTACGAACTTTACACAAGTTACAGCTAGCCAGAATGGAAGAAAGTAATTGACCTCCTCCCCACACTGAAGTGCGAGGATTCTTTGCGGGGAGGTTTGCGTATGTCCTCGGCCTCGCTCCTCATTGGATATACGCGGGGTGTGCCAGCACCCTTTAAACACAACCTGTTCGCAAGGCGGAGAGGTGGGCTATAGTTCTCCTTTCGGGGAACTTTACTGTCCTCCCTACTACCGAGATTAGATGAATCTCTGCGAGGCTTTATAAGTATAACGTTCCACGAGCCTCCCTAATTCATCCCCACATTGAAATGCAAGGCTTTCTTTAGCGACATTTTGTAAGCAATAATTATAAGATATACGTTTTTCATTATCTTCAAGTTTCTTTAAGATTCTAGTGCTTTACACAATGACACCAAGAAATTCTCGCCCTCCAGGGCAGGGAGGATGTCAAAATGAATACAATTACCTATAAAGTCCAAAGTCATAAACAGTATCCGTCCTTGCACGTTTACTTTCTATTTTTATTAAAGACTTTTCAAAGTCTGCTATTTCCCTTTCAATTCTCTCTAGCTCTTCCTCGGGAAACTTTACGCGAATTATGTCCCCAATCATCGATATTGCACGTATGACGTTTGATGAGAGAGTTATCTGAGAGCTCATTGGAAACAGCATAAGTGTCAGATCCACATTACGCTCATAGCTGTAGTTCAAAAGTGCGCCATAAAATCCTTCGAACTTTCCAGTAAAAGGTTTGAGTCCAAGTAATTCTTTAGCAATCTCAGCAGATTCACTTGTAGTTGCTACATAAAACACATCTTTAATACCCTCAGGTAACTTTGCAGGTATAGTATCCATGACAAGGACTATGTCTATCTCCTTTTCCTTTATCCAATCAACGATAGAATGCGCATAGGCTAAGATTCTCCTTGAGCGCAACATTTCATGCAAGGTTTCATATCCTCCAAGCTCAATCCATGAGGATATGACTACTATACTATCATACTCACCATTCTCTAGTTTTCGCATATGTACTCTTATAGAAGGGCTTACTATGCCAAAAAATGTCGTAGCAGTTGTCCTAAGCTCATCACTATCTAAATATCCAACCTGCTTCATTCTAAGGAGTTGCACAAGATAGTCACACGTCATAGGTCCCAAGAACGAGTGCTGAGGAAATCCCATTATAAGAATGCTGTTCTCAAGCTTTCCAGGGATTATATCTCTTATAACAACGTTTTGAGGTATCTCAAATGGGTTAAGATCCATAACATATCACCTCTAGAAATCCTAGATTAGAATTGTGTATCCTTCCTCAAAAAATTTATGATGCTAATTGTTAAATATATCAGAAAGCAGTTCCTTTCAAAGATCTTTTAGTAATGATTAACGAGGTAATACAAATGACTCATCCAAGTGATCTTATAAAAGGATCTAAGGGAAGAGATTTAGAGGGAAAAAAGATCATTTACTGCATTACTGGAAGTATAGCATCAGTAGAGTCCGTTAAGATAATAAGAGAGCTTATAAGATACGGTGCTGACGTCATTCCCTTCATGACTAAGGGGGCGTTAAGAGTTATAACCCCAGAAGCTCTTCACTTTGCTTCTGGACATGAGCCAGTATATAAGTTTTCTGGTGAGACTGAACACATAAAATATGTGAAGTACTCGGACGGTGTGATAATAGCACCAGCAACTGCAAACATAATAGGAAAAATAGCAAATGGAATAGCAGATGACGTAGTATCTACAGCAGCGTTAGTAGCTATTGGGAGCAATAGAAAGATATTGTTAGCGCCAGTAATGGACATTACAATGCTCAGAAATCCTGTAGTCCAAGAGAACCTTAAAAAGCTTGAAAGGTTAGGTGTCAGGATAATAAGTCCTAAAATAGAAGAAGACAAGGCAAAGATTCCAGACAAAGAGGATATCATTAAAGAGGCTATAAGAACATTCGGCAAGGGAGATCTTAAGGGAAGGCACATACTGATACTTTCTGGAGCAACTGCTGAACATATAGATGATGTGAGAGTGCTAACAAACCTAAGCTCTGGAAAAATGGGTTATTGGATAGCAAAAAGGGCATACTTAAGAGGTGCAGATGTGGATATGGTCTACGCGTTAGGAACAGTAGACCCCTCTAGATATGCAAACGTCTATAGAGTGACTACTGTAAAGGACATGCTTAACACTTCTTTGGATTTACTCTCTAAGAATGACTATGATGTTGTCATATCCGTTGCAGCAATATCTGACTATAGGCCTAAAAGAATAGTCAAAGGAAAAATTCCCTCAGGAATAAAGGATCTAAAAATAGAACTAGAACCCACTCCCAAAGTCGTAGAGGAAATAAGAAAAGTCTATGACGGTCTCCTTGTGATCTTTAAGACAGAACCTACTACTGGAGAGAGCCTTATAAATAAAGCCAAAAGGCGAATGGAGGATATTGGAGCGGACATCGTAGTTGCAAACCCAATTACTGCATTCTCTGCAGATTCCACAGAAGTATATATAATTAAAAGAGGAGAGGAACCCATTTATGTCAAAGGACCTAAAAGCATGATCGCGGAGGAGCTTTTAAATGTTGTCTCTAAATCGCTTTAGAATAATATCATATGCCCCTGGGCATATTACTGGAATATTCTCCATATATGACGAATATGATAATCCTTTGCAAAGAGGTTCAAGAGGCGTTGGATTCTCTATTGATAGGGGTGCAGTAGTTAGGATTCTTGGAATACGCTCCAATAGGGTCACTATCAAAGCAAGATACAATGGAAAACCAGCTAAAACAACGGAGATTGCTGTAAAACAATTTCTAGAGAGCCATGACCTTAAGTATCGTTTAGAAATTCAAATAAAGCCGTCACTACCTGTATCACAGGGATTTGGAATAAGTGCAGCTGGAACGCTTGCAGCACTTTATGGTTTAACCAAAGTATTTAGGGTAGAAGAAGGTGAAGCCCTAAAATATACGCATGTTGCCGAGGTAAGGCTTGGAACGGGTCTTGGAGATGCTGTAGCTGAGTGGTATGGAGGTTTTGAGGTTAGGGTGCTTCCAGGAATCCCCCCTATGGGTCTTGTGGAGAGAATAAGAGTTCCTAAGAACACAAAGGTTGTATTAGCAGTTGTGGATGAACCTATAAAAACTAAAGGTGTGATAAAAAATCCTGAATTCAAGGAAAGAATAAATAGAGTTGGTGATGATCTTCTGGAAGAATTTCTAGATTCTGATCAGAGTTTAGAGGAGTTCATTTCACTTTCGTATGAGTTCGCCCAAGAGGTAGGCATAATGAGTAAAAGAACATCTTTGACACTAAGAAATCTATGGAAAGAAGGGATAAGTGCCTCACAGTGTATGATTGGAAATAGCATATTCACATTCGATGAGTCAGCAATTGAGATACTAAAAGAGATGGGTATAAAGGATATTTACACATCTTACATTGGAAAAGGCCCAAGAATAATAAAAATAGAGAGGGTTTAGCCAAAAATTGCACCTACACCCATAGACACACTATCCTCAAGTTCTTTTATTTTTTCATATATTTTCTCGGCTTCTTCATCCTCTATGATCTCAAGCTTATCCTTTGCAAGCTCTTTTGCCCTTCTTACTGCATCTTCAGACCCTTCAACAAGTATTACAACACCTTCGCCTTCAAGACCAAGAGATGCAAGGTCATAAGTCCTTATGCTCTGTCTGCTTACAATATCATCCTTGGAGAATATCTCTTCATCCT
The DNA here is from genome assembly GCA_021162855.1 of Methanobacteriota archaeon. Lineage (GTDB taxonomy): Archaea > Thermoplasmatota > B47-G6 > B47-G6 > B47-G6 > B47-G6. Next base: position 15,049 of record JAGGXY010000094.1, on the reverse strand, counting down.
TTTGGGATCTCCCCTTAAATACAGCATATGTCATGGTAACACCTCCTCCCAAGTTATGATAACTTTGAACTTCACTCGGTAAATGAACTCACAATTTATTATAAGACATTCTATTAACAGGATATGTCCCATGTGGAGGGGTAGTCATGGAGATCATTAGGGCTGTTGGTGTTGACCCAGGAACACTTTCTTTCAGCATCTTTGGCATAGAAGGAGACGATGTCATCTTGGACAAGGATCTCCCAACGAGTATTATAGTAGAAGATCCTGAGAGCATTATTGATATTATAATGTCAGTTGAGCCTAACATAGTGGCTGGACCTTCAGGGTATGGTGTTCCAATGAAAAAGGTCTCTGAATTGACACCGCAAGAACTTTTCACGACAATACTGCTAAAAAAAGATGACAGAAGTCTTCCTGTTTTAGAAGGAGTAAAAAAGATGATTGAAATTGCAAAGGAATACAATCTTCCGATGTACTTAATACCATCCGTAATACTCCTTCCAACGGTCCCCAAATATAGAAAATATAATAAGATTGACATGGGAACCGCTGACAAGCTTTGTGTAACAGTCCTTGGAGTATATGAGCAATCATTGAGGCTGGGAATTGACTACAGTGATGTAAGTTTCATACTTGCGGAGATTGGAGGGGCCTATACGTCAATAATTGGAGTTTCGAATGGAGTAATTGTGGACGGGATTGGAGGTACCCAAGGTCCTATGGGATTCCTGAATATGGGAAGACTTGACGGTGAAGTTGCGTATATACTCGGAGAATTCAAAAAGGCATTGCTCTTTGAAGGAGGTGTGATCTCAGTTATAGGAAAGCCAAACATTACCGTAGATGAATTCTTCTCCAAGATAGATAAAGAAGACATCTTTTTTGAGGCATATATGGCACTCATCGAAGACATTGCTCGATATATCCGAGCAATGAAAGTCTCTGTAAGAAATCCTAGGGAAATAATCCTTTCGGGAAGACTTTCAATGTATAATAGGCTTGTCAAAGATCTAGAAGATCTTGTGGGGGATATAGCTCCGATTATTAGAATCTCGGGTTTTAAGCCCTCCAAAGCAAAACATCCTGCACAAGGGGCAGCAATAATCGCAGATGGCATAGCAGGTGGTCTAAGAAAAAACCTCATAGAACATATGAAGATAAAGGAAGCCTCAGGAACTGTAGTAGATTACGTGATATTAGAGACATGGAAAGAACGCCTAAAGGAGGCCTCTGGTCTTGAGTGGTAGTATTCGAATAGTAGCCCCAGCAAGGATTCATTTAGGATTTTATAACATAAAATATGGAAGTCTCCTCTTCGGAAGTATAGGACTTGCTATAGATAGACCATATTATGACCTCATTATCGAAAGATCAGAAAAAACGGAAGTCTTTTCAGAGAACCCTCAACAAAAGGAATTCATAGAGGAAACAGTAAACAAGATTACAAGTGTCTTAGGAATAAATGCCAACTTACGAATACACGTAAAAAGTTATATTGAAAGACACGTAGGATTAGGATCCACAACGCAACTTCTCATGAGCATTCTCAAGGCACTCCTGTACCTCTACAACGTGAAGATCGATCCATGGACACTCTTTAAATTAATAGGAAGGAAAAACATCTCTGGAATTGGCGTAAGCAGTTTTCTCAGGGGAGGATTTATAGTAGACAGTGGTATAACCTCCAATGGATATCCAAGAGAAGTCACAAGGATACGCTTTCCCAAAAGGTGGAAGGTTCTCCTAGTAATCCCTCGTGAAGATAGAGGACTTAGTGAAGAAATAGAAGAAAACTATATGATTCCTCAAGAGCCAAATGACGAACTAAGGTGTGAACTTTTGAAATACGTGTTTTTGGGAATCATTCCAGGAATCCTTCGAGAAGACTTTGACATGTTCACGTACTCTTTAGAGAAACTTGATGAAAGCATAGGAAAATACTATGGAACAGTACAAGGAGGAAGATTTCTCTCAAAATATGGAGAAGATGTCGCAGATGCCCTAAAGGATGTTGGTGGAAGAGGAATTGGGCAAAGTAGTTGGGGACCTACAATATATGCCTTTTTTGAGGATAAAAGTTCTGCTTTAACTGCATGCAGAAAAATAAACGCATATTTAAAGAATTCCAATATTTCAGCGGATGTAATACTCTGTAATCCAAGAAACTGTGGTGCAAAGATCATTAAAAAAGAATTATGAAAAGCATGACCGCTATGCCAGCAGCACTAGCGCTACACAATATGTTCACACCGCCCTTATCTAGGAGTCCTTTTGCCTCTAAAGTCGCTCCAAGTAGTGAATCTATGAACGCTCCTGCGAATCCCGAAAACGTGATCAAAAGAACACATATTGAATGAAATCCATATAACAATGCCATAAGACCAATAGCAAATGATCCTAAAAAGGTCGCTATCGTGCCAAGAACGCTTATTCCACCATTTGTCCCTGGAGGAACTCTCTTAAAATTTGTGACCAAATAAACCTTGTCGGATAGTATGCCGATCTCACTTCCTAAAGTGTCTGCGAGTACTGCTGATATCGACGCTAAGTATGCTATATCCACGAGACGCCTTTCTACTTCAAGGAGATAAAGCGAAGATATTATAACTGCGACAATCCCATTAGACATGACATTGTACGCAGAGCGACCAAAAAGATCCTTAGCATCTAAGTGCTCTAATGATTTCTTTCTGCTTTTTCCAACAAAAGTGGCAAGAGTTCCAAGGATTAAGAATAGTAGGAGCGTAAGGAACCCTAGAAGATTTGACAAGATTAGTATCGCTAGACCCATTACTATTGATGCCACAATCCCGTCTAAGGTAAGAGCTTTTGTAAAATACATCAAGATTGCCATTATTCCTATCAACACAATACCTATTACAAACCCTTTTGGATCTTCCATCAACATATTCCTTTTTCCCTCGATCTAATCCTCTTTATAGGCTTTGATAAATGCCTTCTTGCTACGGGAGGTACTTCATATAATCCCGGTTTAATATTCCTTGAAACTGTTTCTAAAATAGCACTATCCTCTGGAAGTCTTGTTCCACAGTTCTTACACTTAAATCCTTTATTTTTTCCTGCACTCTTCATTCTCTTTCCGCATTTTGGGCACTTAGGTGGACGTTTTATTATACACGGCTGTACTTCTATTATCTCGATTTTCTCTATATTTATAGTATTTGGATACTCCTTAACACTCCCCCAAACTTTAACCTTATCTCCGGGTATAAGTTGAAGTATTATCTTTCGGAAACCCTTTGTAGGTTCATAAGCGGCACACCATACGTCTCCCGTTCCATCTGAAAGCTTAAAGAGAACATGACCTCCCTTTATAATCCTAGGACCCTCCTTAATTACACCCTTCACAAGAACGCTCGTCCTGGGTTTTATATCCTTCACTTTTACCTCGATTATGTGGTCATCTGTTCCCTGATTTGTTTCAAATATGAGCCACGCGTGTAATTTCATGTCTGTTTTTACAACCTCTAAGGCCTTCCTGAGCTCTTTAGGATTATCTCCACGCACACCGTAAAGGATTGGCGTTAGAGCCCTTGGAAATATGCATGCACAATCCTCAACGTAATCATAATTGTCAAAAGTGCATTTCAGAAGCTTGTCGAGAGCCATCACACTTGATTTATCATAGGAAGGCCTCTTTAACCAGTCTTCTCTCTTTTTATATGTTAAAAGCTCATAGGTCTTGTCCCCTGGTGCCCATGAGATTGCTGCTAGAGCTCCTATAAGACCACGCCTGTTCCCCCATCCTTTATATAGAACGCCTTTGTGGTTCTCAAGCCATCTTGTTACGTCATCTAAGCACACAATATCCCTGACACATTTCCAGTAAAAATCGACAGGAGGCTTAGTATTAGATACCACAACTCCAGGATTTGTGTTTTCATCTGTACTGACATAGAACTCGTCAACAATATCACATACTATGTGAAATATTTCCATTAAGTCCTCGTCTGTGTGTTCAATATATTCATCAGTTGTGTAGATAGGCTTACCCTCTATTTCCCCAATGACTTCCCTTTCAGTACTTTTTTTGGCCATAATAAGAGAAACAGCGCCATTTCCCCTGGTTTTCCAGGGAATATTTGGATTTAATCTCACGAGTCTTGGATATAAAACAGGGTTAAATCTTAACTTCATCAAGCGTCTGATGATTTCAACTGCAATATATGTTGTACACATTCCCATGCGAGAATCAGTATCGTCTACTCCAATATATACTCTCATAGCTCCCTTACCACCATGTGATCCATCTCAGGGCCTGTTCCTATATATTTTACAGGAACCTTAAGCTCATCCTCAATGTTCTCTATGAACTCTCTTGCCTCCTTTGGTAGATCCTCCCAACGTTTCACCCCATAGGCCTCCTTATAAAGCGCATCGATCTTCGTTATTGCAAGGACTGTCGGACTGTTTAGCTTTATTGCTCTCCTTGCATAATTGAAATTAAATGGGGCAACTCTTCGAGGCCTTCCAGTGACGGTACCATATTCCACAATTCCCATCCTTTTGGCTTCTTTAGGTGGCAGCTCTCCTTCAAGAGGCCCTGCACCTACTCTAGTAACGAAGGCTTTAAACACGAGAACTATTTCGTCTACGTACTTTGGACCAATACCTGCTTCACTGAGTATGCCTGAGGCAGTTACGTCCCTGGAGGTCACGTAGGGATACGTGCCGTGGTATAATGAAAGGAATGTACCTTGAGTTCCCTCGATTAAAATCTTACCTGAGCTCATGTGTTTCTCTATTATTTCAAGCCCATCTACTATGAACTCCTTAAGCTCTTCATATTCGCTAGCCAGCTTTAGTCTTCTTAGAACCCTATCTGCCATTGCAGCACCTACTCCCTGCTTTGTTGACCCAATGCGCTTTGTAAGGTTTTCGTCTGCTTCCTCGCGTCTAACATGTTCTTCTGTTATTATTCCAGTATTCTTGTCTACATATATTCCACTATGTCTCCCTATCATTTCTATCTCCTTGAAAAACACGTCAAGCCTTATGAGTGCCCCTGGAGCAATAAGTACCTCAACATCTTTTTTAAGAGAAGCACATGGCAGTGCTCTAAACTTATATTCTCTCCCGTTGTAAAAAACTGTATGGCCTGCGTTTATGGCACCTGTTCTTATAGCAAGAGTGTAGTTCTCTTTAATACCTATGTAAGCAGCGACTTTTCCCTTGCCCTCATCTCCAAAGAAACCACCGACTATGACCGTTATCAACCTCTTTACCCCCATTTTCAGAACTCGATACCTTTTCTGGCAATTACTCCCTTCATAAAGTAGTGTTTTACCTCCCTCATCTCAGTAACAAGATCTGATTTTTTTATGATTTCCTCTGGAGCATATCTTCCTGTGAGAACTATTTCTACATTTTCTGGTTTATTTTCTATAATATTTAACACATCCTTTACGTCGACAAGACCAAAACTCATTGCAACATTCACTTCATCCAATATCACTAGGTCATAATTTCCAGAAAATATAAGTTCTTTAGCCTTCTCTAGAGCTTCCTTTGCAAGTTTTACGTCAATATCCCTTGGTTCTTTGGGATCTACGAACTCCTTCGTTCCAAATTGATACACCTCTATACCTAGCTTCCTTGCGGACTTTATCTCACCATATTCTATGCCTTTCATAAACTGTACTACGGCCACTTTAAGTCCATGACCAGCGGCTCTCATCGCTAGGCCAAACGCTGCAGTAGTTTTTCCTTTCCCATCTCCAGTGTAGACGTGCACATAACCCTTCGACAACATTCTCACCCGACCTTCATATTAAGCAGCACTTAATTTAAATAGTAATACATATATCTGACTTAAGATGTTGTTGTAAATAGCCTAATAAATTGTATTACGAGCAGTTCTACCCTGTACGTTTAATTTACTTCAGATTTGGAGGTGTAAAGTCGTGAGAGACTTCAGGGTACTTATAAATGATGAGATTTCTGAACGGGGAGTTAAGATACTAAAAGAGGCTGGATTTGAAGTTATAATGCATCATTATGGGAGTGAAGAGCTTAAAAGAATCATAAAGGACTTCGATGCTCTTATAGTAAGAAGTGCTACCAAAGTTACTAGAGAAATCATTGAAGAGGGTTCAAAAGGTATGCTTAAAGTAATAGGAAGGGCTGGAGTTGGTGTAGATAATATAGATGTTAATGCAGCAACTGAAAAAGGCATACTAGTAGTCAATGCTCCCACGGCAGCTACAAGATCCGTAGCTGAACTTACATTAGCCTTTGCACTTGCCCTTGCAAGAGATCTTGTGGAAGCTAACAACGAGCTGAAGGTTGGTATGTGGACGAAGAAGAAACATATGGGCTTTCTCCTTTATGGAAAGACTTGGGGAGTCATAGGTTATGGACGCATAGGAAGAGAAGTCGCAAAACTAGCAAAAGCATTAGGAATGAATGTAATAGCTTATGATCCATATATTAAGGAAGCAAAGGAAGTCAAACTCACTAGTACTCTTGAAGAACTCCTGAAAAACTCGGATATTGTAAGCATTCATGTACCACTTACACCAGAAACCAGAGGACTCATCGGAGAGAAAGAGATAAAGATGATGAAGAAAGGAGCCATTTTAATAAACACTGCCAGAGGAGGTATAGTAGACGAAAAAGCCTTAGCAAAGGCTGTAGAGGAAGGATACCTCAAAGGGGCTGGTGTTGACGTTTTCGAAGAGGAGCCTCCTAAGCCAGATAATCCTCTTCTTAAAGTAGAAAGAATATACGTAACACCACATATAGGAGCTAGCACCGTTGAGGCTCAAGATCTTGCAGGAGAAATCATTGCTGAACAGATCGTCAAGGCCCTTAGAGGAGAGATCCCAGAGTTTATTGTAAATAAAAACGTACTCAGCAAGAAGTAAAGTTTCATTCTATTTTACTCTTACTTACTATCCCTTTTTACATTAAAGTTCCTGACCTCCTCCCTGCCCTAAAGGGCGAGGCTTGAATCGACTTTGTCAGTGAATTATGCCAAGTGCATAGTATATAATGTATGTCACAACGACTAGTATGAACATGTGCTTCACGGATCCTGATATTTTTCCGTCGTACACTATTCCTCCCACGAGCCCTACTCCTATGGCCTGCACTAAACTACCATAATACAAAGTAAGAACTAGATTTTTGATATCTAGAGCCATTATTGTAATACCCCCCACTTGGCTCGTTGTCGCACCTGTTGCTTCAAGATGAGGAAAGAAAAACTTTATCAATATTATTATCACGAAGATGAAAACAGCATGAGATATGTACATAGTCATTAGGTGTCCTATCGTTTGGGACTTCCTTTGAACCTCTAGCTCAAGTATCTCTCTTATATCCCTTGCAGCAGTATATAATACATCGGAGAACTCTCCACCACTCTCTGCACCTTCTCTGATTATTGAAAGGGCTCTCCTTATGAGATTTGATCTCAGTCTGTTTGCCAGTTTATCTAGGACTTCGTATATGGTCACTCCCCAGGACATTGCTGCAGCCATCTGTTTGATGTATGGTGTTAGTCTCCGATAGTTCCCCTGTGCTTGGATCTTCATTGATTCCACAAGGCTCATTCCAGACCTCCTATTTTCTGCAAGATCTCTGAGAAAATCAGGAAACACCTTCTCTATATCCTCAGTTATTTTATCTAAGTACAACCTGTAAAAACCGTATGGTCCAAAGAACAGAAGGAGAGCATATACCACGTAGTGAGGCATTCTCTCAGGGTTTATTATCATAATGGGGATCAACGACAGTGCAGAGATTACTGACACTGTAAGGACTATCCTATCAAAGAACTCTAAACCCTTTTCATAGAGCAATCTTGCAATGAACGTCTCAAATCTTGACCTAAAAGTGTGATGTTCTACGAGTTCTTCAATACTTTTAGCTCTTCTAACGGGTTCTATTGTCATCTTAACGCCACCCTATACTCCAAAGAGGGTATTATTTTCTCCTCACAGCGTCATAACATAAGTAAGCGTAGACAGCATGTATTACTGGGAGTATTAGGAACATTATGAGTTTAATCATAAGACTTGTCACTCTTGCCTGTGCTGGGCTTGCACTGATGCATCCCATTACCGTAAATATTATGATCATAAATATAGGCGCTGCAACTCCAACAACTATAAAACTTTCTATGATCACACTTAATGCTTCCAAATCTTTCCTCTGTTCTTGTCTCAATTCAAAGAGATATTGTTCAGCCTTTGACATAAAGTAGTTCTTAAGACTACCTCCAGTGTAAACTACTGTCGCTATCCCCTGAAGAAAGTCTTGGAACTTCGATGATGCAGTCCTGGACATAGCGTTGGATATTGCCGTCATGAGATCGTATTCGAATACTTCCATGTCACGATAAATCAGTGCTGCCTCTTTTGCCATCTCTGGCAGAATCTCTCTCTGTTTTGCTAGTGCTCCAAATATCCTACCAATAGGAACATCTGCTGACGCCAGAGCGGCCATGAAGTTTATTGCATATGGAAGTTCTCTATCTATTGCCTTTGCCCTTGAAGAAACTTTCATAAACGGTAGTGAGTATATAAGACCCCAGATTCCTATGAGAGACATCGTGACAATTATAACTCTAATTGCATAGTTTACCCCTAAAAAGAGCTTCGATGTCACAATTAAAAGTACTATCACGACAACGATGGAGGATATTATTCCAAAGAATATGTTCTTCGCTAATGCCAGTTTTGGATAAACCTCTGGATATGCTTTTCTGAGTATGTCCTTATAGGATTCCGTCATGAATAAGTCTGCCAAATTACCAAGTCTTCTGTACAGATATCTGTCAAACGCTCTCAGAGGCTTTCTCTCTAAGCTCAGCCCTTGCCTCAGCACGTCCAAACACCTTCTCAAGGATGTCCTCAGGCTTATTATAGTATGTAAAAATCACTGTACTGACTTCTCTATAGTCACGTATTCCCTTTTCAAGCATCCATTTTAATATTTTAGTCCTCCTCATCATTTCTTCCTCAAATACCTCCTCACTAATGCCTGTCATCTTTGAAAATCTCTCAAAAACTTTGCTTTTTCCTGTGTACTCGAACTCATTTGTCTCAGGACTCCAGATAAAAGGATTATTAGTTAGGATCTCCATCGTCGTAGGATCAACCTCTGCTATCTCGACTACTTCAGCCATCTTTCTGTAGGGTCTGCCTTTTATACGAACGAACTTTTGAATTATTATCGTATCAAGCGATGAAAACATAATCCTAGGTATATTCATAGGTTCCTGCGTGAAACGGTGTACTAGAGCCCTTGCAGACTCAGCGTGGAATGTAGAGTACGTGGTATGTCCAGTGGCCATTGCTTGGAACATCACATATGCCTCACGCCCACGAACCTCTCCAACGATTATGTAGCGTGGTCTCTGCCTTAGTGCTGCTCTCAGTAGATCGTACATGTCTATCTCTTTGCCTTCACCCCCAAACCCTGTTCTTGTAACACCTGGTATCCAATTCGGATGTGGGAGATTTAACTCTCTAGTGTCTTCTATGCTTACGATCTTCTCGTTCGGTGGAATGAACATTGTAATAGCGTTAAGTGATGTTGTCTTTCCAGAAGCAGTTCCTCCAGCAAATATTGCAGATGCACCGTATTCAACAAGTATCCAAAAGTATGCCATCATTTCTGGGCTTGCAGTTTCAAGTTCTATAAGCTCAACAGGACTGAAAGGCTTTTCACGGAACTTCCTTATAGTAAACGTAGACCCCCTTGTTGTAACCTCTCTACGGAGTGTGAGCTGTGCTCTGCTCCCGTCAGGAAGTGTTGTATCGAGGAGTGGATTTGCAACGCTTATATGTCTTCCAGATATCTGAGCAAGGCGTATGACGAAGTTGTCAAGCTCTATTGCCTCTGGAAAGACAACATTTGTCCTGAGAGACTGATACTTACGGTGAAAGACAAAAATAGGTATACCTGGCCCGTCACATGATATATCTTCGATCCATGGATCTCTCATTATTGGGTCAATACGACCATACCCTGCAAAGTCTCTCGCAACATAGTACTTTATCTTTTCTAGAGAAGCCCTAGTCATTGAAATTCCATAGTCACTAACTATGCGTTCCACAAGTTCTTCTATAAATCTCCACTTGTTTTCCCCAACTTCTTCAGGATAAACAACAATTGATGACACAATAATATCTTTTATGAGGTTCAAAAGTTCTGCCTCCCTTGGAGTAAGTCTAGGCTCTATGATGTGGTATACTATTTCATTTGTGAGCTTATCCTTTCCTATTATGATATATGCATATGGAGGATGAACAGCATATTGCTCTATGATTTCATAGCTTTCTGGAATAGTCATTCGGACTAGGGGCTCCTCTAAAGTCGTTGGAATTCCTGCCTTAAGTACCTCTCTTTCTGCTTTCACGATATCCTTAAGACGCATGCGGCTTTTTCTTTTCATCTCTTCCTTTAAAGGTAGTGTTGATGCTTCTCTCTTTAGTATTAGGATCTTCGTATCTATTTCAGAAATCTTCTTTTGATATTTCTGATAGAGTTTATAGAGCTCTTGAGTTTTATCTTCACTTTTCATTTTTGATTTTAATATTTTCATTCTTCTCTTTCTGTATTCTTCTTCTAATGCTTTTTTCTTTTCTTCGAGCTTTTTAATCTTCGTTTCTATACGTTCGAGTTTTGGCATAGTGATGACACCTTAGTTACAAAGCTCGTTAAAGTACCAGTTCAAGTACATTTTGTGGTTTAATATCACCAATGGGATCTCAAAATGTTTTAGTGATGTTTTCAATAATCTAATGCGTTCAATCAAAAATCATTTAGTTAATTGAAATTTTATATCTTGCTCATGGGTTTTATTACAGGTCATTATTAATGCCAAGAGGTGATATCTTATGTCTTGGAAATACACATATGATGACTTACTTGAACGAGCATATTCACAGCTGCCAGAGGTAAGAGAATACTCAGAGAGGTTTAACATACCCGTTCCAGAGATTGTATATGAAGGAAAAAATACTGTTGTAAGGAACTATAAGGATATATGTAAGACCATAAACAGAGACCCAAGACAAGTCTTACAGGTTATGCTAAGGGAGATTGGTACTGCAGGAGAGATACACGGCGAAATGTTAATTCTTCAAGGTAGGATAAGCTCGAACAAGATCATAGATGCCCTCGAATCCTACGTGCTTTCATATGTTATATGTTCAGAGTGCGGAAGTCCAGATACTGAGCTAATAAAGCAGGAAAGGAACCTTATGCTCAAATGTCATGCATGTGGTGCTATAAGGCCTATAGGGCTTGCTAAAATAAAGCTAAAGGAGAACCCACAGATGTTCGTTCTAATAGTAAAAGAAGGTAGGGAGTATGATGTTATTATAGAAGGAACAACTCCAGAAGGACATGGCGTTGCAAAACTTAGAAACTATACGATCGTTGTTCCAGGAACGAAGCCTGGAGATCGTGTTAAGGTAAGAGTGCTAAGAGTTGATAGAAATACAGCATATGCTGAGGTCATAAGCCGGGAGATCTTGGAGAAATGATAGCCATAACAGGTACCCCTGGCACTGGAAAGACTTCAGTACTTTGGTACTTGAGCCTTTTCTTCAAGAACGTCATAGATATAAATAAAATAGCACTCAGACACTTTGTCTTAGAGTATGATCAAGAGCGAGGTTCTTATGTGATAGATATCGATGAACTCTCTAAGTATATTTCAGATAAGCTTCCGAAGGACTCAATTCTCGTAGGACATCTCTCACATCTGTTAGGAATCTGTGAGAAGGTAATAGTACTAAGGACTCATCCTACTGAGCTCAAAAAGCGCCTCAAGAGAAAGGGTTGGTCCAAGAAAAAGATACATGAGAATTTAGAAGCAGAGGCTATGGCAGTAATTACCTATGAAGCCTTGGAGTTTACAAAAGACGTGTTTGAAATAGATACGACGGGTAAACATCCAAGAGAAACATTTTATGAAATACTCAAGGTGCTTAGAGAAAGTCCCGAGGAATATCGAGCACCAAAGTATGACTGGTCAGAGGCGATATTAGAATGGTACTAGAGAAGCTCCGAGATATGAGTGATAATATCTTGAGTAGGGTTTCAAAACCATTCCTGAGGCTCTCTCCAAACATTATAAGCTCTATATCTCTTGTTATTGCAATACTTGCTGGAGCTGTTTATTATTTAGATCTAGTGCTTCTTGGCGGTGTTTTAGTGCTTCTAAATGGTTTCTTTGATGCATTAGATGGTTATATCGCAAGGGTGACTAATAGGGCTTCTCAGGTCGGGGATCTTATTGACCACACGTTTGATAGGCTCTCGGACATAGCCATCATGTTAGGACTGACTTATAGTACGTTCATAAATGACACGATTGGGTTTATGAGTATTATCGTAGTATTGCTCGTCAGTTACATGGGCACCCAAGCTCAGGCTTTAGGCGTGGGAAGAATCTATACTGGGATCATTGGTAGAGCAGATAGGATATTACTTATAGGCTTGCTGTCTATAGTTCAAGGTTTACTTGGTGATAAGGCAATATTCTATAGGTTCACCATTTTGGATATCCTCTTTATATATTTCATAGTTGCAGGTGTTATTACCTTCGCTCAGAGGTTCGTAATAACATATAATTCACTATCTTCTAAAGAAAAAATGCGAAAAAAATGAGCTCAAACAAAGTATCCCATTTTTCTAGCAAGCTCGTATAGTCTTTTAATGCGGTCTTCAGTAGGTGGGTGCGTCGAAAACAGCGTTACAAGCGATCCCTTCCTGAAAGGATTCACAATGAAGAGATGAGATGTGGCAGGATTCCCATAGTTCAGAGGTTTTATTCTCACATAATTTTCTATCTTTTCGAGAGCTCTAGCAAGGGATATAGGATCTCTAATAGCTGTTGCTCCTCTGTAGTCTGCTTCATACTCTCTAGTCCTAGAAATTGCTAGATGTATTAGCATAGCGGCTATTGGGACTGTTATTGCTGCTATTATTGCAAGTAGGAAGTACACAGCACCCCCCTCGTCGCGACTTCTCGATAACGACTTGAATATCGATGACCAATATAGTATCCTAGCAATGTACGCTATAGCCGAGGCAACAGTGGCCGATATTGTCATGATAAGCGTATCCCTGTTTTTAATATGAGCGAGCTCATGAGCGATTACTCCCCTTAATTCACGCCTGTCAAGAACTCTAAGAAGGCCTTTAGTCACAGCCACAACAGCATTCCTTGGATTCCTACCCGTAGCAAACGCGTTAGGGATATCTGTTGGTATTATAGCTACTTTAGGTGCTGGTAATCCCATGTAGCCTGCTACTTCTTCTACTATGGAATATAGCTCCGGTGCTTCGCTCCTGTCAACAATCTTCGCTCTATAACTCCATAATACAATTTTATCGCTGAAAAGGTATGCAGTGAAGTTGAACATGAACGCTATTATAAAGAACATCAAGAGCGTTGTCGTTATATCTGCATTGAATATATAAGCTAAAAGAGCGCCGACTGCTTGAAATAGTAGGAATATTGCTACAAATAAGATTATAGTCCTCACCGTGTTCCTTATCATCCTCTTATCACCATTCAAAAAGCTAAATGCATTATATTAATAATCATTTTGGTACAAACAGTGGTGTCCCTAAAGGATTTTAGACATTCGGAATATTTTTCTTGAAAGTTCTTTAAACTTATGCGTTAGTTCCTCACATGATACAAGAACGTAATAAAATATTATCATAATCACCACTATTGAAAATCCCTTCATTAATACTGTATGAACAAGATAATAATCCCAACTAAGCCTTTCCACAAGTAGTATTATCAGCGCTCCTCTCATTATGTTTAGGACATAAATAAGCCCCGCGATGTAAACTGCTCTCTTTAGACATACACGACTATGCGTTGCCATTAAAGGAGATACAACTATTGCTATGCTTTGAATGCCTGTACAAGCAAAAGTAAAGTAATAAACGTTTTTTATTCCTTTTATGAACACTTTTGAGTTAGCTAAGCCAATGTACAAATTATCTTCAAAAAAGAGCTTCGTTAGAAGATAAGTAAAATATGCAGTGCCATAGGTGATCATGTGAGTGTAATTATCCATGATCTTTAATGGAAAATAGAGAAGTACCATTATAGAGATCATCTGAGGAACAAAACCCCAGAGCAATATCTCTTTTCTAAAAATAATTAAATAAAACGCAAAGAAGAGCACCATAAGTAATATCATAACATTCCCATAGTCCCTTTCTCTGAACTCATGAACGCAAGTTGCTATAGCCCATAATATGAGAATAAGATATCCTAAAAATATAGTTCTTTTCGATCTTTGCGTTTTTCCCCAAAAATATTTACTTAAAAAATACGCAAATGGGAAGAGGATAGGAAAAAAGTCAAGTAGCAAGTGCATACTTATTCTTTCTCCCCCTTCAATGTGCTCTTAGAGAGTAAGCCCTTAACCTCTTCCTTTATCTTTGCTTCTTCCTCTTCAGCATACGTTGCTCTTTTCCTTAACTCTGATTCGAGCTCCTCAGGACTTGGAATCTTTCCTAGGATCTCATCAATCTTACCTACTTTCTTCTCCAGCTCTTCTATGCTAAGCTCTTGTACAGCTGGTACCTCTTTAGTCTTTGATACATACCTTGCAAAGCTTTCTATGAGAGAACTTATCTCAAACGGCAATACTATCTTCGTTGCTGGAGTTGATCCAAGCTTAACAAGAGTATCAAGAGCCTTTATGGAAATCGCTTTCCTGTCAAGTGTTGCTGCTCCCATAGCAAGTAGTCTCAGAGCTTGAGCCTCACCCTGAGCTTCAAGTATACGTGCGAGTCTCTTACCTTCTGCCTCAAGGATAAGTGCTTGTCTTACACCCTCTGCTTGAAGGATCCTAGACATTTTCTCTCCTTCTGCTACGAGAATCTTAGAACGACGCTCTCCATCAGCCTTCAATATTGCAGCTCTTCTTTCTCTTTCAGCAGCTGTCTGTTCTTCCATTGCTTTCTTGACAGTTGGTGCTGGCTCCACTTCACGTATCTCTACAGCTTCTACTCTAACTCCCCACTTGTCAGT
>JAGGXY010000062.1:0-8773 GCA_021162855.1 Methanobacteriota archaeon | reverse complement strand
ATTCCAAGGACAGGACTGCTATGCACTCTGCGATGGAACAACAGGAGATCACAATTTCCAAGGCAGGAATCCATGCAACGTTTAAGACAAGATGTGCAATAATTGCTGCAGCCAATCCAAAGTTTGGAAAATTCCTTTTAGATGAGGAATATAAGACATCAATTATTGAACAGATAGATCTTCCGCCATCTCTTCTTTCAAGATTTGATTTGATATTCGCTATAAAGGACGTTTCTACGGATAAAGGAGATTCATCAGTTGCTAGTTTGATACTTGAGTCGCACAGAAGTCCGGAAACTGTGAAGCCAGATATAGACATAGAACTCCTGAGAAAATACATAGCATATGCAAGAAAGTATGTTCATCCAAGACTCACTGAGGAAGCAGAAGAACTAATAAAGGACTTTTACGTGAACCTTCGTAAGAAGGGAAGAGAGCACAAAGTATTGACAATTACTGCAAGACAAATAGAGGCTCTTATAAGACTTGCAGAGGCTTCTGCGAGAATGCGGCTTAGCGATAAGGTCACTAAGGAAGATGCAATCCGTGCTATAAGAATCTTTGAGGCTGCAATGCGATCAGCACTTCCCGAGGAAGGAGGGCTATACGATTACCTCCCAGTTGCTGGCGGTGAGCGTAGCTCAAATATCTCGAAGATTGCTCAAGCAAAGTATATGATAATAGAAAAGTTCAGGGCTTCTCCGGAGGGTGTCACTAGAAGAGAGCTCGAGGAACTGTTCAAGGAGATAGAAGAGAAACTTAAAATAAATAGAGAAAAGATAGAAAAGATATTTTGGGAGATGAATAATCGCGGAGAGATAGTAGAAGCCGAGCAAGGGAAGTTCAAGTTGTTCCCTCGATAAGGTAGGGAAGGTAGGGAAGGCACATGAAGAGGATATACGTCAAGTTGCATAGATTAAGAGGAGAAGTAATACTTGCAGCATGTGACGAAGACCTAGTGGGAAAGGTCTTCAGAGATGGTCCTATAGTGCTTAACGTAAAGGAAGACTTCTACAAGGGCAGATTGGTAGATGAGGAAGAGTTCAGAGAAATACTTAAAA
Organism: Methanobacteriota archaeon; assembly: GCA_021162855.1. Lineage (GTDB taxonomy): Archaea > Thermoplasmatota > B47-G6 > B47-G6 > B47-G6 > B47-G6. The sequence goes on along the minus strand of JAGGXY010000062.1, from coordinate 7,712 downwards.
TGGCAACAATAATGAATTTAGTTGGGGAACTTTGTGTTAAGATAGCTCTAGAAGAGGGATATCTCGACGAGGATAGGATATTATACGTTCAAGGAGTCCCACATGCACAAATGGCTTGGATGTTCTTCTAGCTATTATCTATTTTAGGAGGGTTCTACCATGCCAGAGGAATCTAGGGGAAATAAGGATATTGTTCTCTATTCGCTCTATACCTCACTTATGTATCTCGCAAAACAGTTCCTTGACTATGCTGTTGAGATAAACCCAACATCACATGTATCAGACGGTAAGGTGATATGGGATGACTACTCGTTTAATGCTCTCCTTAACCTCGGCACATCGACGCTTGAGTATGGAGTACCATCAGGAAAGGGATTCCTTTTGGGATCCCTTCTTGCACAAGATCTCTTCATAACGATATCAATACTGTTTAAGGAGAAATGGCCAAGGGCTCCGGAAATAGAGGAGGTATCTAAAATCATCGTGGAATGGTACAAGAGACACAAAGAAAAGATACCCTTGGGAGATGATGAATACAATATAGTATGTCGTGGTGTGTCTTTCCTTGTAAGATCTCTTGTAATATACTCTAAAGCTGTTTTAAGCAGAAATGAAAAATATCACGAAATAATGAGCTCTTGGGAAAGGCTCTCTAGTATGAGTGTCCTAGAAATAGAAAAAAGACTAAGGGAGTGTATAGATGAAAGCTTTTTAGGGAGCCGATAGAAGGGATATGATCTTATATGCCAACAATGCAAGACCATAAGCGACGATGAGAGCATAGCTGAGATGCTGGAGTACTAGCTTTCTGTGACCCTCTTTCAACATAACGGCGATTGTGGCAAGACATGGGATGTACATGTTCACAAAGATCGTAAGTCCAACTACCTGAGCTGGAGAAAGAGTTTCTATGAATTCATTGAATCCAGACCCGCTTACGACTTCTATAGATGATATAAACGTCTCTTTTGCTATCATTCCAGAAAGAACTCCATATCCTATGATCCAAGACTGATTTTCATTGAATCCAAATGGGTAGAAGATGTATCCCAAAAGCTTTCCTATATGGTATCCAAAGGTATCCGTTGGAGATTCTGAGTACCCGTGTGGCCCATAACTCGTTACTATAACGGCGATTATCGAAAGAGGAACAATGATCTTTATAATCCTATACAAGAAGTGCTTCACGTGCCTCAGTGTAGTCCACCAGACGACTCTTAGTGAGGGTCTGTGGATATTCGGGATTTCTATGAGGGCAATTGGGGGCTCTTTCACCTTGTATATGTAGCGCCTTACGAAGAGCGATGTCAAGAAGAATGCCATGAACCCTAGGATGTATAACGCTAGAATGAAAAGCGCTTGATGGAGACCATACTTGAAATAAGAAGACATAGCCATGAGCACTACTAATCTCGCTTGACATGGTATCATGGGCACAGAGAATATTATTTGTTTCCTCTCAATTTCGTCTATGGAGGTTCTTGAAGCAACGATTCCTGGCACATTACACCCTAAGCTTAACGTCATAGGAAACGCAGCACGAGGACTTAAACCAAAGAGTTCAAATGTTTTTGACATTGATATGCTCATTCTCGCATATAATCCACTATCTTCTATAAAAGAAAATAAAATATAAAATATGAATATCGGAGGAACGAAGGTCATGACAGTGCCAATGCCTCCTAAGATTCCATCTACTATTATTGCAGTGAACATCTTGGGTATAGCAATTTTCGTTAGGGCATTTTCTACAATGGCTGAAAGTTCTGAAAAGCCCATATCAATTAATGCAGATGGATTGTACGTGTCTAGTATATTCGCAGCACTTTTCGCGCCGAGGGCATCGAGTATGTTCGTAAGAGGTGCTCCCATACCGAGGCCTACAGCTATTATGAATACTCCTAAAAGTATGAAAAATGAGAGGATACTCCCAATTATAGGCGTATAAAAGATCTTATCTAAGGTAGCTTGGAACTTCTCCTTAACATATGGAATGCTTACTCGAGCATCCTTTAGGATCTTCTCTATGTATTCGTATCTCTTCCCTGCAATATATACTGAGGGCTCCCCACCAAGCTCATTTTTGATGATCTTAATGATGTTTTTTATGAGCTTTTTGTCTTCAAGACTGACTCCCAAAAGGAGCTCTTCGTCTCCTTCAAGTATCTGCAAGGATAGTGCTCTTACGACCTCTCTTGGATAGTACTTTAAGAGTATTTTTTCAAGATTGACGAGATGTCTTTCTAAGACTCCATAGTCTATAACTAGAGGTTTATGGTCTCTCTTCTTTGCGATTTCAATAAGAGTGTCAAGGAGATGGTGTAGATTCTCACCTGTGCGTGCGGATACTGGAACCACCCTTGCACCCAGTAACTTGGAGAGTTTCTCAACGTTTACATGCTCTCCTCTTTTGTGAGCTATATCTATCTTGTTAAGAGCGATGACAGTCCTTGGGAACATTTCCAGAACTTGTATAGCAAGATACAAGCTTTTTTCTAAACTTATACTATCTACTACAACAAGTACAACATCAGGTTTCTCTCTAAGTATGAAATCACGAGTAATTCTTTCTTCTGCGCTCTGAGGAACAAGAGAGTACACTCCAGGCAAGTCTACTATAAGGAGTTTTTTTCCTTCATGCTCTTTTCTACCTATATTTATTGTAACAGTAACTCCTGGCCAGTTAGCTACTTCCCCAACTTCTCCAGCAATAACATTGAAGAGTGTGGTCTTCCCAACATTTGGACTTCCTACGAGGGCCACGACTATGTCGTGAGGCTCCTTCTTAATGGACTTAATTTCTACTGTCTCGTGAGTACTCTCCTGCATTAACGTATCACCTCTACGAGGATCTTACGTGCAATGCCCCTTCCTATCCCTATTGTTACACTTCTGACTTCTATTACCACAGGTCCATGCATCTTGTTCGATATAATGCGTACTAAGCTCCCTGGAGTGACACCCATTGCTAAAAGTCTCATTATAACATGTCTTCCCCCACCTATTCTTACTATTCTCGCTTCACTACCTTCTGGAACAACGTCAAGACTCATCACTGTCATCTTCAATGCACCTTGAGACCCATATATGCGCGCCATTCTTTTGGAAGTTTGACCATTCTTCTGGAGATCTTAACAGTAATAAAGCCAAAGGAGCTCTCGATAACTTTTATTGTTTTTCAACTTCTATCTCTGGATATAGTTCATCTACCAAGTCTTCTGCCTCAACAGATTCGATTTTCACCTTTTGATTATTCTCGATGTTTGAAAGGAGGTATATATCAGTTTTTTGAATAACTATTTTCGGTTTTAATCAATAGAAAGCATTCTATTATGGACTTTCTCTGGAAAATGTTCTATTATGTAGGCTATTTCATGTGAGATTCTAGGATCGGTATGCAGTTTCAGGTCTACGCGTAATACCTCAGATACTCTCGAAAGTGTTAAGTCTAGCATGCATCTTTCACAAACCCTTATTGCAACGAGGTAGTCTTCAAGCGTATGATACCTCGTCATCGTTTTTAGGTACATCTGATGGTATTATAAAAGTTGTTCCTCATATGTGGTAGAGTACTGTATGAAAACTCCTCTTTTCTTTGTGAGCTTTTGCATGTTATTGTAGTGCAAAATACTTAAAAATCAGGAGTGTAGGCTCAGGTATAGCGAAGGAACCTATAGTGGCGTCTTCTAGAGCTTCATTGGGGTTAGAGGATCTTGAATAGGTTAAAATAACTTAACAGAAAGCATCAAAGTGGAACAGCAAGGAGATACGATAGGCTAATACCCCGAGAGGGGCGGTTAATGAAATGTCCCCAATACAACTACGCGGAGGATAGAGATTTTATTGCAGCCTTAAACCCTCGGATGCAAGACATTAGAGACTCCCCCGAAAGGGGAGTGGGGTTACCCTGAAAGGGGGGCAAGACCAATGATCGATGAACCCTGAGGGGGTTGAGGTTGATGTGCCCCAAGGCGGATGTTCGCTCATCAATGCGGACATCCGCTGAACCCCGCTCGAGGGATGTTAGAATAGTGAATAGTTTATTTATGGGCTTCTTCTCAATACAATAAAATTTATTTACTACATATCATTTCCTTAAAAAAGCATTGGGTTGCCCGCCTTTTTGAGATTATGTCTTTCGATGATTTATCCTCATAAAAAATACAGTCACTGGTCAAAGAGAGACCGTATGTAAGTGGACATGGTTGCAGAGGGATGTCAGATGACTGAAGTGCTTGAGCAACTGAGAGCTAAGGAGAGCGAGCTTAAGGGGCAAATCCTTGTGTTAAAAGACAGGGAAATCCAGCTGAATGAAAGATATGAAGAGCTTCTAAGTTCTTTAAAGGAAGCAAAGGAAAAGCTGAGCAAAGCTAGGGAAGCTGAAAAAGAATTACTTGAAAAAGAAAAACAAGTTAAAGAAGAGGTCAAAGCGATAAGAAAAGAACTTGAAGTCCTCAAACAGAAGCAAAATGAGATAAGAGGCAGGATGATAGAGATCAAGAAGAAAATAGAAGATGAAATACGAGAAACCCTTGAAAGCATAGGTGCTAGAACTCTTTCTGATATAGATAGGCAGATACAGAGAATAGAGACGAAACTGCAGACATTACCGCTTTCTCCTAATAGAGAAAAAGAGCTCATTGATAGGCTGAAGCAACTATACTCATTAAGGGTTAAAGTGGAAGAAGCTCTTAACTCAAATGAGGAATATAAGAAACTCATAGCAGAGCTAGAGGAACTAAGAGAAAAGATAAGTGATACAAAATCAAAGTTAAAGGAAGTACGAGCAAAACATTCAGACGTCTTGAGCAAGATTAGAAGGATAAGAAAAGAGGAGATAAGACCCATAATTATGGAGAGGAGGGCTATAATAGAAGAGTTGAAGAGTATAAAAGAGGAAAGAAGAGAGATAAGGCAGAAACTGAGAGAAATAGAGAAGACTCTAAAGGATCTCGAGAAAATCATAGTAGTCCTTGAAAAGAAAAGTGGCAGACGCCCTACGAAAGCAAGACCAGTATCGGAAGACCTGGACAAGAAAGCAAGGGAGATTTACGAGAGATTCCTACGCGGAGAACCACTTACTGTGGAGGACATACAAATACTCCAAGCAGCAGGATATCTTTGATCCTTGCACTTCTTATTTTATATGTCATAATCCCAAGGATACACAAGAACAAGGTATTTTTTCTCTCTTACGAATATACAAGGAAGACCTTCCTTAAGAGCTCTTGCTTTTAACTCCTTGTCGTTTGTAGCAACAATTCCCTTAAGTGTTTTCGCAGCTTCTATTATTTCATCATCAGCCCTGTTCTTCTTGAAGTCCACAATTTCAAAGTTCTTCCTCTTTATCATATCCAAGGCATTCCTAGCGGCTATTGCATCCTTTATTCGCATTCCAGCTAGGCTTTTAAGCTCATTGAGAACACGTTTTGGAACGACAATCTTGTAGCTTCCCAAAACTCTTTCAAGCTCATACTCAAGGTTAAACCTGAACTGAAAAGGGGCCAAAAGAAAATTAGTATCTGCCACAACTATATACATTAAGATCCTCCTCTAATTATCCCATAGCCAATGAGCCTCCACCTGTCAGTTATCCTTCTTCCTATGGCGACTCTATCACCTTCCTCTGCAACAACAGGTCTTGTGAGGACGATTTCAGCGTAGTCCTTCTTAACAGAGCGCACATATCCTAAAGATACTGCAGTGTTCACAGTGATCATTAAGGGCTCTCTTACCTGTAATGGTTTCACTTTGACCTCCTCCTCAAGCCCTATAACATGTTTGAACAAATGGATTTCTAATTCTAAGCTTGTAAGCGTTGGAGGCAACATATCTGGCTTTCCAACGACATTACCTATCATGTTGTCAGATTTTGTCAATGCAGGATCAAGTTTTGTACCTATACCAACGAGACCTCCTGGTCTTGCTTCTTCCAAAGGCATATTACCACTCGTCAGCGAGGTGACCTCTGTGTAAAGGGGCTCCCATGAGGTCCTGCCATGGTGCTCTATCCTAACTCCTGGTCTTATTTCTATCTCGTCCCCTACTCTAAGCACACCTTGCTTAAGAGTTCCTCCAAGGACTCCCCCTACGAGTTTCTTAATAGGTGTGCCAGGCCTGTTTACATCGAATGACCTTACTATGTACGCAATGGGTGACTTGTTGGGATCTCTTTTGGGTGTTGGAATGAACTCTTGAATAGCCTGAATGAGTACGTCTATGTTAGCATCATGTTGAGCTGATAAGGGTATTATTGGCACATCATGAACGTCATACTGTTCCAGAAATCTCAGTATCTCTTGATAATTCTCTTTTGCTCTTTCCTTTGATACAACATCAATCTTGTTTTGTACAACTATTATGTTCTTCACATTTAGTATTTTAAGAGCCATAAGGTGTTCCTTCGTCTGAGGTTTTGGGCATTGTTCATTCGCTGCAATGACAAGTATTGCCCCATCCATAAGTGCTGCTCCTGAAAGCATAACAGCCATTAGTGATTCATGTCCAGGAGCGTCCACGAAGGACACACTTCTCAGATACTTCGCCTCAGACCCACATTTATCACATATGGGCTTGTTCGTATATGCCTCTGGCTCTGGACATCCTTCACACTTGTAAATGTCCATGTTCGCGTACCCGAGCTTTATTGTAATACCTCTCCTCATTTCTTCAGAGTGTGTGTCTGTCCATATTCCTGTAAGCTTATAAGTGAGAGTAGTCTTTCCATGATCAACGTGTCCCACCATTCCTATATTGACTTCAGGCTGTCTTTTCTGATGATTCATTCTAATCACCTCATCATCGTGAGCATTTCTGTAGTGATCATCAAGAAAAACTTTCAAGAAGTGCTTAAAGTTTGCGTTCACTCTGAAGCATGTTTCCCTGAGTATTTTCAAGTACCTGTTATTAACTAATGGATTGTTACATGATATCACTTTACGCCTTGCGAGACTGTTAATATTTAGTAGGCATATGTGGAGATTGACCAACATGGAACGACTCTACACGATGAAAAGAGCCACCCACCCCAGAGGTGGCGGGGGATAAAGCGCCAAAGGGGACAGGACCTCTATAAGCCTATGCTTAGGGACGTGGGTTTCCCTCCCCCAATGAAGGCTTAAAGGATTAATCCTCCAATCCTGAGGGGGTTGAGGTTGATGTGCCCCCCAAGGCCTACATAGGCATTGATATGCCCATGTAGGGTGAACCCCACAAATAAAAGGTAGCATATCTAATGAGGACAATCAAAACTCTTAAGAACTCTAGTACTCTCTAATTCAAGTGCAAATCTCCTCACATCACTCCATGGCTTCCCATGGCGAGTCTTCAGGGCGGGAGGAGATCAGAATACTCAGAAAATAAGCAAACTAAATAAAGAGTAAGGAAAAACCCAAACAAAGAGTTGGCCCCACTCTAAGAGACAGGGATTCCTTAGCTACATCCTTTGACCTCCTTCCCGTGCTAAGGGGGAGGTTTGTGCATTCTCTCGGCCCTCGTTCCTCATCAAGGGAGACACGGGCTATAATTCCCTTTAGGGACTTGACTGTCCCCTAATTCATTCCCGGACTGAAATGCAAGGCTTTCTTAACGGCATTTTGTAGAAAATTATATTGGAGCCTTTAAGTCCTCAAGCCCTTCTTTCAAGTGCTTTATTGCAGTTCTAATAGCTATTTCTATGGCTTTTATTTCTAGCTCCAAGCACATGCTAGGAG
>JAGGXY010000084.1:0-10554 GCA_021162855.1 Methanobacteriota archaeon | reverse complement strand
GGAGAGTATTTTGGCGCGTGGCCTTCCATGACACGCCTACGCGATGACACACAACGAAATTCATAAAGTCTCCTGCCCCAACATGTAAAACTGGAGGGTTCAGTGGACGTGGTCTTTTATAGTCATACGCCCGCCTTGGGGCACATCAACCCCAACCCCCTCAGGATTGGAGGATTAATCCTTTAAGCCTTCATTGGAGGAGGGAAACCCCACATCCTTGGGTATGGGCTTATGCCTGCCCCTTTCAGCGCTTTATCCTCTGCCACATTCGGGACAGGTCTTTGTCGAACTATCAAATATGATACTCGCTTATCAAATATTTAACAGTTTCGCAAGGGCAGGAAGGGCGAGTATACACATTGACCTCCTCCCCACCTAAAGGGTGAGGATTCCTTGCGGGGAGGTTTGTGCATGTCCTCGGCCTCGCTCCTCATCGGGCATGCATAGGGTGTGCCAGCACCCCGTTATTCCTATCCCTTGCAGGGACTTAGCTAACTTCTTTCCCCAATTCACTCTTGCATTGGAATGCGAGGCTTTCTTAGCGGTATTTTGCAACTCTAAGGCTTAAGCCTTGATAATGGACACGAGGAATATTCCTGCCCCTATGAGTGCTCCTACAACACCTCCTAGGAGGGCAATAAATGCCTGAACAAACATCGACTTGTATGGAAGGATGTATAAGAAGATCATGACTATTAATGCCACAACACCAATAGCCAACTGAAGAACTCCAGCAATTCTCGTTTTACCTTCTCCAAAGTACACTGTAAGTCCTCCTGTAATCAGAAGAGCGGCGCCAATACCTAACAACATCATAGACAGAAACGAACTGAATGCCATTTTTGTAACCCCCGTGTCCTTATTTGTTTTTGAAGGCTTTTGCTTAATTTATTATATTTACATTTATATAAAAGGGTTTCTGAGAACAAGAGTGATAACAGTGATAACCTAAAGACATTGGTTGTGCGAAACTTTAATCACTATTGAAAGATCTAAATTAAGTTAGTATCGTCTAACTTAGGAGGGGAGTACAGGAATGGTTGTTGGATATGTGTTGATTCAAGTTGAACCTACAAAGGAAGTTGAAGTGCTGAAAAAGCTCTTAGAGGTACCTGAGGTTGTCGAGGCTCATACGCTCTTCGGCGAATATGACATCATAGCTAAGGTCGTAACTTCAACGTTAGAGGAGTTCACTCGCATAATACTTAACAAAATAAGAAAAATAGATGGTATTGTTGGAACAAAAACTCTGATGGGGGCTATGACATCATCTGCATAGTAAAAACGTACTACTTTTATATTATCTTTTATGAGCAGCTCCCACGATATCACTAAGCATCTTAAAACCGTGATCCCTCAACCAATTCTTTATTAATGTTTTCATATCGTTGAATATTGAAAAGCCCTTTTTGTATAATGCAGTTCCTATTTGTACTGCCTTTGCTCCGGCAAGGATGTATTCTATGACGTGTTCGAAGGATGCTATCCCTCCTACTCCTATGATATCACACTCAAACTCTTTATAGATGTCCCAGACTGCTCTGATTCCTATGGGTAATATTCCAACACCGCTGTATCCTCCATATATGTTACCTAACACTGGACGCATAAGTTCTATGTTTATCCTAAGGCCTTTAACCGTATTTATTGCAACTATAGCATCAGCTCCTCCAGAGAGAGCTGCTTCCGCGATTTTAACTATGGAAGTAACATTTGGAGTGAGTTTTGGAAAGACTGGAATTTTAACTACGGACTTTACCTCAGAGACTATTTCCTTTACGAGATGAGGGTTAGTACCTACTTCTACACCATATCCTTTTGCGTGGGGACAACTTAGATTCAACTCTATGGCATCTGCACCAGCTTCCTCAGCCATGTATGCAAGCCTTGAAAACTCATCGGCCTCAGATCCATATATACTTGCTATCACTTTTGCTTCGGGAATGGTGTTCTTGAACATCTTCAGCTCATCACAGAATATATGTATTCCAGGATTAGGGAGGCCCATAGCGTTCAGAAGTCCACACTCAATTTCTACTACATTTGGTCCTGGATAAGGTTCTCTCTCTGTGGGCCCAACAGATTTAGTTACGATAGCTCCTACTCCAGCATCATATAACCTTTTCCAAAGACCTGGTGTATTAGAAACTACTCCTGATGCGTTCATGAGAGGATTCTTAAGGACAAGTCTTCCTACAGAGGTTATGAGTGTATCCTCCAAGTTAGTCCCTCCTCATGAGATATATCGTAACTATAAAGAGGGCGAACATGATCACAGCAACTATAACCGCCCTGCTCTCAATATCGTATATGTCGCCTGTATTAGATGTGCTCTCGTTTTCATGAGCTTTGCTTTTATTCTCTGGGGAAGAACTCACAGAAAGTGTGTAATTTAACGTTAGGTTTCCATAGAACGGTTTGCCAAATTCTAGATACGTGCTGACCCAACTTCTTGCAAGTTTGGCAAATATAAATGACATTCCTAGGTCATTCTCTTTCTTTTCAAAGAAGTATGAGTACTCAAAGTATGCTAAAGAAAGAAGTGGTGAAATGCTCTTATTCATGGAGTCTTCTATGTTTTTCATTGTTTCAAATCTCACGTATGCTATCTTGTTTAAAAGATCATCATGGGATATTCCAAGGAGATCCAAGAATGATTCTGCGTGTGCTCTGGCTTCTAACGCATAAAGGTATGCACCCCCATAAAAGCCAATTGAATATGCCTTCTCAGAGAGCTCTATATACTTCAAGACTTGACTAGCATAGTTGCTTCCATACATGGAGTATATATATGCATAAAGGAGTGTGGCAAATGATATTTCGTCATCGAATGCTTCTTTTAGTATCTTTGCTGAGAAGAGGCTGCTGCTGAAGTTCATCCAAAGGAATACAGTCTTTAGTCTTTCTTGAGCATATGATAACTCTTCAAGTGCATTATATGTATCTCCTTCTTTATAGTATTCTCCTGCACGTTCAAGGGAGTCCATGACATCTATAACCCTTATCTGTGCTGCGATCATTCCATCTGTTAAGTTATCTTTTCTAAGGATGTCTTTCAGAACATTTAGCGTATTGTTAAGATCTTTTATAAGCATCTCTATGTATTTATCCCCCTCTGTTCTATAATTAAGCACATTGTACAGACACGTGATCGTTGTATTTGCTTGGAATAGGATACTAAGAGCAGAGTAATATAAATGTTCTCCTATGAGATCCTCAGCACTGTCTATTAGGCGCTGTATTTTGTTTATCTCGTCCCTATAAAGTGTCTTACTTAAGCTATCCATCTGAGAGAGTGTTTTATTGAAATATTCCTTTGTATAATATAATGTCATTTCAGATGCATTTTCCAGGAATGTGTTGACATAGTAAAAGTCAAGGGAGGATTTGTATAGTTGAAGGTAGTCAATGGTAGGTTCTATGGATAAGTTCTCAAAGAAGTAATGGAGGGCATCGTATATCGTTAGTACTTCATGAACTTGTATGCCATACTTCTCATATGCATATCTTTTCACGTCGACAATTACGGTCTTACTGCGATAGTAGACAAAAGGTCCTATAGTATATTTTTCCATCACAGTTTTGTTTACATAAAGTTGCCCATACGGTACCAAAAACGTGGTGGCGTTTATACTTGCTGCAGCATCTATCTTCTCTAGTATTCCTCCAACAGCGCCAATGGTCCCATCAGGATTTATCATTCCTGTTATGACGATCCCTGATTTTGGTTTTAAACCAAGTAAAGCTCCTACTGTAGCTATTGTCATTGCAGCACCAGCAGAGGGCCCTCCTATAATTGGAGAATCAGACTTTATAGAATAAAGGTAGTCCCAGTCATAGAAAGAACCTAAATCCTTATATTTGCTGGCAATGTCGAATGCAATACGTGCGGCTATTCTTGCGGATGCCTGCATGTCGACCTCTGCTAAGGGCCACGTTTCTATGTAAACATGTCCAGATCCACGTACCACCTTTACAGAAAGATAAGAGATCACCCCAAAAGATCTATCCTTTGTCTGTGCAACAGCAGGAATAGGGATTATTACCTCGTTAGAGAAGTAGACATCATCAGATCCCTTTACGAGAATTACATGACTAGTAGTGACAGCTGAAAAGAGCACTATTGATAACAAGAGGACGCTGAGAGTGATCTTTTTTTCATGTTTTCTAGTGAAACTCATAGGCTTCACCTCAGTTATTTTGAGGAGTGATCGATTCTGCTAAATGAGTGATATAATAATATGTCTATTGGTACAATTAATGAAGAGTTGACATCGCTAGAGTTCTGGATGTACACTACCTTTAAGTACAAAGTTCGTATATAGTCTACTTTATGATGAAACTTTTAGCTGACATCAAGAGGATGATGCAAACTGAGGTAGGTGATCATGAGGTACGAACTCGTAACCACATGGTATGGGACATTCGTCATAGATTCGACATCTAATGAGGTCATTGACAAGAAGTTGTTCCCAAGGGACCTTGAAGAGATCGTTGAAAGGCTAATAATGATGAGAAGTGGAGACGTGTTAGAGGAAGAGAAGGAGCTAAGGGATAAATACAAGGATGCTGAGATGATTGTATATGAAGAAAGGCTCCTGAAGCTGGAAAACGTTGTGCTTTCTAAATCTAAACCTAAAGTTAACATGAACATAAAGTTCGAGGACTATGGGTTTTCAAAGGACTTTTTTCAGAAGTGTTTAATGGAATATTCAAGAAGGCTTACATCAGAACAGGCCGCAAGGGATAGATATGTGTCTCAAACTGTTTCAGCACTTGATGATATAATCAAAATCATAAATCTCATGGCAGAAAGGCTGAGAGAATGGTACAGTGTGCATTTTCCAGAGCTCTCGCGTGAAATTGATGATCATGAGGAGTTTGCACGTATAGTTTATGAATATGGAGATTACGAAACCATAAGGGGTAAGTTAGAAAGATTTTCGAGTCTTGTAAGCAGTGGCGCCCCTATAGGTGAAGAAGATATTCAAATGATAAAACTTTTTGCAAAATATCTTCTGGATATGATAGAGCTAAGAAAAAGGCTCCAAGAGTACTTGGAAAACTTGATGAAGGACGTTGCTCCGAACTTAACACATTTATTAGGAGCAACGCTAGCTGCAAGACTTATATCTCATGCTGGAAGTCTAGAAAGATTGGCAACATTACCTGCGAGCAGTATCCAAGTACTGGGGGCTGAAAAAGCTCTATTCAGGCATCTCAGGAGGGGAGCAAGACCTCCAAAACATGGAGTTATATTCATGCATCCCTACGTTCATGGTTCGCCGAGGTGGCAACGTGGTAAAATAGCTAGAGCGTTAGCCACAAAAATAGCAATTGCTGCTAGAGCGGATGCCTTCACTAAGCAATTTATTGCAGAAAAGCTTAAAGATGATTTTGAGAAGAGAGTAGCTGAAATTAAAGAGAAATATAGAAATCCTCCACCAAGAGTTATCAAAGGTAAGAAAAAGAAGAAGAGAAAACCTAAGAGGTGATACTTATGAATATCTTGCCTAAGTTTATTGAAACTGAATACTTTGGAGTATACACAGATGAAAGCAAGAGTAATTATTACACGAAAAGCCTCACAAAAAGAGGAAGTGTCTATGGTGAGAAAACATATAGACTTCCCGGAGGGGTCATGTATAGACAGTGGGATCCATACAGGAGTAAACTTGGAGCATGTTTACATAAAGAGATCAAGTACTGGCCCTTTAGAGATAATAGCAAAGTTCTATACCTTGGAGCAGCTAGTGGAACAACAGTAAGCCATGTCTCCGATATATGTGTTAACGGGTATGTGTTCAGTGTAGAAATCTCAGCAAGACCTTTCTCAGACCTCCTGAGACTCGCCTCTAAGAGGCCTAACATATTTCCAATAATGGGAGACGCAAGAAAGGTAAAAGAATACATGCACATTGTGCCAGAAGTGGACATAATATATCAGGACATAGCTCAAAGGGATCAAGCAGAGATATTTGTAAGAAACGTGGATATCTTCCTTAAGGATGGAGGTTATGGATTCATAATGGTAAAGGCAAGGAGTATAGATGTGGTCAGAGATCCAAAAGAGGTATTTAAGGATGTTGAGAACTATCTTAAGGAGGCAGGATATAAGGTTCTTCAAACAATAAGGCTTGAGCCATATGAGAAGGATCATGTGGCAATAATAATACAAAAGTAAGTAGAAGAGTAGATGAGTATGAGTGTGAACATTCGAGAGGTAATATTCGCAATATATCAGCTCATAACGTCAAATAGTGTTTTGAGGTTCGTAGTCCCATTGGCCATGTATGGCCTCTTCTTGGCGTCTCTTTATCTTTATGATTATGATCTCTTCATAAAGACGACAATGCTCATAGGAACATACGTGCTCACTCCAATGGGACTAGAGATATCTGTTCCATTGGGACTTTTCACGTTGAAACTTAACCCTGCTTATGTGTTTTTCAGCTTGCTCTTCACGGATGCTATAGTAGCGTTATTCATAATGTGGAACCTACCGATCCTAAAGAAAGTTCCTGGTATTGGTAAGATCCTGAGGATCATTGAAGAGAAAGGAAAAAAGAGTTTTGAAAAGAGTAGGAAACTTGCAGGGACTACTTTCGCTGGATTAGTCTTGTTTGTAGCGATTCCCCTTCAGGGGACAGGTGCTATAAGCGCGAGCATAGTGGGAACACTCATAGGATTTCCCCAGCATTTAATACTGCTTGCCGTCGTTTCTGGAACATCTTTGAGACTAGCTGTTTACCTTATGACAATATTCGGGATCCTCCATGTTGTATTCTAAAAAGGAGGTCTGATATAAGTGAGGAACAAGACTATATTACTCACTGGTGGGGCAGGGTTCATTGGAAGCCATACTGCGGAGAAACTTGTTAGGGAAAAGAACTTCGTAATAATATTGGACAACTTAAGCTCTGGGAAAAAGGAGTTCGTAGAGCACATACTCGGAGAAAACGCAATGCTAATTGTAGGTGATGTTAATGATGAAAGATTACTTTCAGAGGTATTTTCTGAATACGACGTGGATATAGTCTTCCATATGGCAGCAAATCCCGACGTAAGGGCGAGCTCTTTAGATCCTTGGTCGCATGTTCTTAATAACTTCATTGCAACGTATAAACTTCTTGAGACCATGAGGAAGCATGACGTGTCAGAGATATTATTTACGTCCTCTTCCACGGTTTATGGAGAAGCAGAGATTATACCAACACCAGAAGACTATGGGCCCTTAAAGCCAATATCTATATATGGGGCTACAAAACTTGCAAGTGAAGCACTCATAACGGCCTATGCCCATAATTATGGTATTACGGGGGCAATATTTAGGTTCGCGAATGTCATAGGGCCAAGAAGTACGCATGGTGTGATATATGACTTTATAAACAAATTAAAGAAAAACCCAAAGGAGCTCGAGATCTTGGGAGATGGCACTCAAACGAAATCATACTTGTACATTGACGATTGTGTTGAGGGTATGATATTCGGACTCGAAAAGAGGAAGGAAGACATCGAGATATTTAATCTGGGATCTGAAGACTGGATAAGTGTGAAGAGAATTGCTGAAATAGTAGTCGAGGAAATGGGACTAAGCGGTGTTAAATTTGTGTTCACTGGCGGAGTGAATGGTAGGGGCTGGAAGGGAGACGTTAAGTATATGAGACTATCAATAGAAAAGATAAAGTCTTACGGATGGAAACCAAAATATACTAGTGAAGAGGCTGTGAGGTTAACGGCAAGGGCTCTTATTAAAGAACTTTTGGAGGGGTAAAGTATGCCGGTAGATCTCACCAAGAGAGTACTTTCTTCTCAGATAAATCCAGAAGAAATGCACGAAAAGGAAGTCGTGGTAGCAGGCTGGGTAGAAGATGTTCGAGTTGTAGGTAAGATACTCTTTGCAATACTAAGAGACAGAGAAGGACGTGTTCAAATAACTGTGAAGAAGAATGAGAATCCAGAGATCTATGAACTTCTTAAAGGACTCCATAGAGAATCCGTTATTGGAGTCCTTGGAAAAGTTGTAAAAAGTGATATCGCGAGGATGGGATTTGAAATAATCCCAAGGGAATGTGAGGTATATAGTCGTGCTTATGCACCACTTCCTATAGGAATCATAGACAAAGTTAATGTTGAGCTGGATACCAGGCTTAAACATAGGGTACTTGATATAAGAAAGGACACGATAAGATCAATATTTAAGATAAAAGCCACCTTGGTTGAAGGGTTCAGGCAAAGCCTTAGGAAAAGAGGGTTTACAGAGATACACACCTCTAAGATAATAGCAGAGGGAACAGAAGGTGGTGCAAATCTTTTCGAAGTGAAGTACTTCGAAAGGGTGGCGTACTTGGCTCAGTCTCCTCAGTTCTACAAGCAAATGATGGTCGGCGCAGGATTTGAGAGAGTCTATGAGGTAGGAATGGTTTACAGAGCTGAACCGCATAACACAACGAGGCACCTTAATGAGTACCTAAGCCTTGATCTTGAAATGGGGTTCATAAATGATGAGTATGACGTGATGAAGCTAGAGAACGAGATACTAATCGAGATGTTTGAGCTTATAAGAGAGGAGAACAAAAAGGAGTTAAAGCTTTTGGGAGTAGAGTTACCTGAAGTTCCAGAGAAGATACCCATAATACATTTCACTGAGGCTATGGAGATCCTTGGGTATGAAGAAGGTGAGAAACTGGACCTAGACCCTGAGGATGAAAAAAGACTTACGGAATGGTCAAAGGAAGAATATGACTCAGAATTTCTTTTCGTTGATGGGTATCCCTTGGAAAAAAGGCCTCCATATACTATGCCAGATTTCAGTAGGCCGGGATACTCTCGAGGATTTGACCTATTGTTTCGAGGTATGGAGGTTACAACAGGAGGTCAAAGGATACATCAATATGAGCTCTTAGTAGAATCATACAAAAGAAGGGGATATAATCCTAAGAACTTTGAGTTTTACTTTGAGGTCTTCAAGTACGGAATGCCACCACATGGAGGTCTCGCTATAGGAGCAGAAAGGCTCTTGATGAAACTTCTTAACCTTAACAACATCAGAGAAGCAATGTTGTTTCCAAGAGATCGTGAGCGTCTTGTGCCATGAGGTGCTTACCTCTTGGCGTTTTCCAATTTTTACATAGTCCTTGTTGAACCGGAATACGAAGGAAATATAGGGTTCGTAGCACGTCATATGAAGGTTTTTGGTTTCGAGAATCTAGTTCTTGTCAATCCTGTAAGGATTGGAGATGAAGCTAGAAGGAGGGCTATGAAAGGCATTGAGATCTTGGAGAATGCTATTATACTTGATGACATAGACGATGCACTAGAGCTTGTCGATTACGCCGTTGGTACCTCTGCAGTGACCCACAGAACAGAAAAAAGACATCTTAGAGCGTATATGGATGTAAGGGAGTTTGCGAGAAGGGCTAAGAAAATAGAAGGAAAAGTTGGAATATTCTTTGGAAGGGAAAGCACAGGACTGAAAGACGCTGAGCTCGAGAAGATGGACATAATGGTACATATTCCCGGAAATCCAGACTATCCTGTACTGAACCTTTCACATGCGGTCACCGTGGTTCTTTACGAGATTTTCAGAGAAAAAACTCCTCCTGGAAGGAGGAAAACTATGAATAAAGATGCCAAGAGGACTCTTTACAATGTTATAGACGAGCTTATAGAAGAGCTAATACCACCTTATAGGAAAGGCCCAACAAGGCTTGCCTTTAGGCGCGTTATCGAGAGATCAATGCCTACTGAGTGGGAATATCATCGGATGATGGGTCTCTTCATGGAAGCACTTAAAAGGATAAAAGTCAAAGAACACAATAAAACAAAATATAACAAAGGTGGCACTTCTCGTAAGATCTAGAGGTAAAGAAAAAAATATATTCATAACGTTAATACTTAATTTATCGAGATCTTTGGGGATATTTATATAACCCTCTAGTGCGGGGGTAGCCAAGCCTGGTCAACGGCGCGGGGCTTAAGACCCCGTCCCGTAGGGGTGCCTGGGTTCGAATCCCAGCCCCCGCACCATAGACCTTTGTTCTTATTTTGATAAGGATAAGAAGAGAAGATATTAGAGATATTTTGGATAAGAGTTTTATCATTAGTCTTTAGACCCCTGTACATAGTAGCATGGTTGTACAACTTGTTGTCCAACTTAGGACTGTCCTTGATTATAACATAAGAAATTCATTGTTATCTATCCTATGGATTTATAACATACTCGTAGCTCCTAAAGAGGAGATGATCTCTTTTTGTAGACTTTTATACAGCCTGTAGTAATGTCCTTTTCTAGCTAATAATTCTTCATGAGTGCTTCCTCTACGATTCTTCCATTCTCTAATACTATGATTCTATCTGCGAGGCTGACTTCCTCCCCGCCCTAAAGGACGAAGCTTGAATCGATTTTGTCATCTTCTAATCAGGTAGCTTATTAACCTTCTCAGAGTGCCTTATGAAACTGTTCTTTTCTTTGTGAGCATTTTGCATGTCATTAAGGAACAAAACATTTAAAAATTAAGAGCACGGGTTCAGAGATATCAGAGGGACTCACGG
>JAGGXY010000009.1:0-4575 GCA_021162855.1 Methanobacteriota archaeon | reverse complement strand
TAATCCCACTCCCCCTCAAGGATTGGGAGGATTAATCCTCTTAGGCCTTCATTGGGGGAGGAAAACCTCACATCCTTGGGTATGGGCTTATGCCTGTCCCTTTCGGCGCTTTATCCTCCCGCCACATCCAGGACAGGTCTTGTTGAACTGCCAAGTATGATGCTCGCCTATCAAATATTTAACAGTTTCGCAAGGCTTTTCAAGGTCTCAGAAATCACGAGGGGGGTGGGAGATGAGAAAGCTTACGAGGACAGCCATCCTCGAAGGCTACCCGCTCACTAAAAGGAAGCCGTGGCCTCCAGAGACTCTAAAATAAGCGAGAGTGGGCGCAGGAGGAAACGGTACTTTACCTTTTGAAAAAATCAAAATAGTTGAAAATAGTTGAAAAGAAGAATATTAAGATTAGAAGACGCGAACTTTTCCTTCTATTATGTCCATCGTAAGTTTATTTATTCCATCTAACATCTCTTCAACTATTCCTCTAATCTCTGAGATATAGTTTTCAGGTATTTCTTTGTTAGGATCGCTCATAAGAAGTTGGATATTCGCAGTTAGTGGATCGTTTATTGGTCTTCCTATTTGAGAGACTATCCTGACATAGACTTCCTCGATATCCCCTCCCAAACTTTCGTAAATCCTTTCAGCAATCCTAAAGGAAAGTATATTATACAGCTTACCTACGTGGTTCACGGGATTCTTCCCAGCAGCTGCCTCCATGCTCATGGGTCTGTAGGGAGTTATTAGACCATTAACACGATTTCCACGCCCTACGCTTCCATCATCGCCTGCTTCCATAGACAGTCCTGTAACCGTTATATAATATATATCATGTTTCGGATCATCTGCAGTGTTTATATAAACGCGGACTTCTCTGTCGGTTAGTCGTGAGAGCTTGTCTGCGATATTCTCCCTAAGCTCCTCCTTTACGCTTATGTAGTGGTCTGGATCAGGGACATACTTTGAGACAAATGCTTGTGCTATAGTTACATGGATAACGTCTTTATTCCTGACACCCATTACCTTTACGTCTTCTCCGATTTCATTATATCTTTTGTAGAGATCCCCAAGGATATATCTTTCAGTTTCTAGGACGATTTTTTCGGTGTCTGTAAATGGGGCGAATCCAACACCAAATGATGTATCATTGGCTCTTGGATACTCTTGTCCTTTCTCTTCGAAGACCCTACGAAGATCTACAGAGCCTTGGCCTATCCTGCTTATGTACTCTACATGGTTCTCTATATCTAAGTTCCTAAAGTGAGCCTTTAGATATTCCTTTGCGGCACTTATGGCGATGTCATGTATCGGTATTATGTCATTTCCTACCTTATACGTTGCTCGTCCAGAAATGAAAATAAGTATAGGCCTAAGAACTTCTCCTCCGCCAAACCTTGGCTCAGATTCTCCTCCTACGACCTCTACTTGATCTGTGTTATGGTGAAGAATCACACCGTACCTCTTTAGATACTCCCTACAGAGTTTTCTGCTTATTGCCTCAGCAATTCCATCAGCAACGCTGTCTGGATGTCCTAAGCCCTTGCGCTCTACCATTTCTGTATCTCTTTTTTCTACTGGGGTTTGACGAATTCTTTCTATCACGATGTTTTTCATTCCCATGCTGGTCACCACTCTAGGGATTATTACTATTCTCGATATATCAAACTTCAAAAAACTATTTTAAGTTATATCCAAACAGTAAAAATATAACTGAGAGTTATAAAACGTTTTTTTATTGAGTATTTTTAGAAATTAAGAAGCATGTACCATTATTTGAATATTTAGTTAACTTTAGATGATATTTTGTTCGAATATTATTTCCCCATCTTTACAGACAAATATCTGACCAGTTGCTGAGAGACCAAATGCTACAGAGTTCGTACACTTGGTTATTACCATTGCTGCAAGTCTTCTCCCACCTAGAACTCTAATCTGTTTTGTGGTTATAGGTTTATCTACCTTCACGTAGAGACCACCTGATACTATGTATCCATCGAGGTCTACTAAAATAGCACCATCAAGCTTGAAGAACTCTTTTATCCCTTTCCAGTTTTCCTCCTTTTTGATATTTCTTCTTTCTCTTGGTATGCTTATGAAGGGATCGGGGATTATCTGTATTGTATTCTTCAGCACCTCCTCTGGGTTCCCTACTATTATAAGTGCTCCGATTCTAAGACCCTCTATTCCCTCTATTGCTATTTCCGTTAGTATCCTTAAGATGTTATATGTAAGTTCATAGCCTATGTGTCCTATTATGGCCTTAAACTTTCGGATAACAGATGATTCAGGGTTAAGAATGATCTTAGCCCTAAAATCATTCCCCTCTACTACAATTTCAATATCCCCCTCAAATTGTTTAAGAAATAATGTAAAGAGAGCAAGCTTAATTTTTTCAATGTTTAATAGGGATATCTCACCCAGTCTAAGTAGAAGGGTATTAAAGTATAGGCCTTCAGAGCGTAGGGTGTTCATATACTCTACCAGAGACTCGTCTCTTGGATCTATAATGACCAGTGGAATATAGTTCTCCTTAAGAGAGCGTTCTAATTCTTCCTTAAGGAACTTCTTACTTCTAGGTATTATCACCCTGTAAGGGCGCTCCTGCAGCATCCCAACCACGTTTTAAGGCCTTAAGGTCTATTTCAACCCATTTTGGACTTATGATCTCTCTAATGGATCTCTCCAACGAATCAAGATTTATTATGCCCATAAGTCTCGAGAGGAATCCCAAAAATACCATGTTCTGGACGTTTACACTACCTATTTCAGTTGCGATTTTTATTGCTGGAACTTTGTATAGCTTCTCATACTCAAAAGGTACTTCTGTGATATGCTCCTCTGCTATTACGATCTTTGGCTTGATGTTACTGAACGCCATTGTTGCATCTTGACTCATGGCAACAAGATAGTCAGGCTCTTCCGCTCTTACATCAAAGATTTCCTCATCAGATATTATTACATCTGCACGGGTAGGTGCGCCGCGAACCTGCGCGCTGTACATCGACGTCTGGACAGCATTGTACCCGGATTTAACGGCAGCGTCCCCCAGGATATGCGCTGCTAGTACATTTCCTTGACCGCCAGTTCCAATGAACCTTATCTTTAGAATCATTCCTTAAACACCCCTACCTTTATTTCTCCCCTTTCAGCCATTTCCTTAAATCTTTCTATCATTTTCCACGGATCAGTAATTCTTATGATCCTCCCAAAGTGAGTTGGACATTGCGATATAACTTCTATGAACCTAAAGCCTGAGAGCATTAGTGCTTTCTTTATTGAGTTCTTGAGCTGGATAAGATGTGCTGTAGTCCATCTAGCCACGTAGTCTGCACCAGCGGCAAGAACAAGACTTGCTACATCAAATGGTCTTTCAGGAAAACCGAGTGGATGAGTCTTTGTTTTAGCTCCCTTGGGGGTTGTAGGAGCACTCTGACCACCAGTCATCGCGTAAATGCCATTGTTCACTAGTATAACTAGCATGTTCACACCACGTCTGGCTGCGTGGATCAAATGATTTCCACCAATACCAGCACCGTCACCATCACCCGTGAACACAACGACCTTGAGATCAGGCCTTGAAAGTGCGACTCCCGTTGCAAAGGCTATAGCTCTTCCATGGGTAGTATGAAGAGTATCCACCCTTAAGTATGGGCTTGATATCCAAGCAGAACACCCAATACCAGATACTGCTACGATCTTGTTTTTGTCTATTCCGAGCTCATCTACTGCTTCCACAAAGGCTCTTAGTATTTGTCCGTTTCCACACCCAGGGCAGAAGGCTGTTGGAAGTCTTCTTAAATATTTTTCTCTAAGGTAGCGTGTTCTGCTAACCATTCAGTACTCCCTCCTTATAAGCTTGAGTATGTCAGAAGACAATGGAACTTCTGGACGTGGTGTTCCAAAGTGAATAACATTCTTTATGCCAAAGATTCTTTGGATTTCCATAAGGTATCCCCTAAGAGATAGCTCTACAAGTATTACTTTCTCAACACTTTCTGCTAGCTCTAATAGTCTTTCTTCAGGAGAGGGCCATAAGACTTTAGGTCTAAAGAATCCTACCTTAAGCCCCTCATTCCTAGCACGTACTACTGCTCCCTTAGACGGTCTTGAGGATATCCCATAGGAAATCACTAAGATCTTAGCATCGTCAGTGTATAGTTCCTCCCACTCCATAAATTTCCTCTTATTTCTGTGGATTTTCTCATACAATCTCCTTACAAGTTTTTCATGTGTTTCAGGATTTCTGACATCTCGTGTACCATCTCCCTTATGCGTGGATCCTGTAACAAGAAGTTCATAACCCTCGCCGAATATAGGCATGGGTGGTACAAGATCCTCTTCATCGCTCCAAAATGGTAGTGTCTCACTTGGAGGTTTGTTAGGTCTTTTCCTGTTCACTACATGAACCTTCTCTGGTACTATTACCTTTTCACGCATGTGTCCAATTTCGGCATCGGATAGTACTGTTACTGGTGTTCTTAGTGTTTCTGCTGTGTTGAATGCTTTTATTGTTAGGTCTAGCATTTCTTGTGGTGAGTTTGGTGCGTAGACTATGCTCTCGTAGTCTCCGTGTGTTCC
>JAGGXY010000060.1:0-3280 GCA_021162855.1 Methanobacteriota archaeon | reverse complement strand
GTTATCTGATGGGTTATTGTTTGTTTTCTCTCCTCTAGGGGTATCATCGAAGTATTCCAATATTTTAGTAGGGGTTTAGTGTATCCTTGGTTTGAAGGGCAAGGTTTTACAAACAACAATTTTATAACTGCACTTCATATAAGGAAATGAGCTCTTATCGAAATCTTTTAATGAAGTATTCCGTTTTTATAATACGAAGAGGTTCCCTTTGAAAAAACTGTAAACTTGCTGGGGGTGATACTTTTGAAGATAACTTGGTTGGGCCATGCTGCGTTTTTGATAGAAGGAAAAGCGAAGGTTCTTGTGGATCCCTTTTTGGAGGGGAATCCAAAGGCCGCTAAGAAGCCTGATGAAGTTGATGCTGATGTGATATGTATTACCCATGCCCATGCAGATCACATTGGGGATGCAGGATCAATTGCGAAGAGGTGCGGGGCGACAGTCGTCTCTACGTATGAGATAGTACACTACTTAACAAAGAAATATGAAATTGATGGTGTGGGAATGAACGTTGGAGGTACGGTCGAGGTTAAGGGGCTCAAGATTACAATGGTACCTGCGGTACATACATCAGGGATAATAGAAAATGACAAAGTGGAGTATGGGGGTATTGCTACAGGGTTTGTAATAGAAATAGAAGACGGAAAGAAGGTCTATCATGCAGGAGATACGGGACTTACAGCTGATATGCAAATCATAGGTGAGCTGTACAAGCCTGACGTAGCACTTCTCCCTATAGGCGGGCATTTCACAATGGGCATAGATGAAGCTGTTCATGCTGTGAAGATGCTCAAACCTAAGTATGTAATACCAATGCACTATGGTACATGGCCCATAATAGAAGCTGACCCAGCAATTTTCAAGGAAAAAGCAGAGAAAGCATACAGGTATGCTAAAGTTATCGTGTTGAGTCCTGGGGAGTCTGTGGAATTATGAGCGAGCTTTCTAGACTTCTTTACACAATTTTTATCGATATCCTTGAAAGAGAAGTTAAAAAGGGGCCTATACCAAGACATGTAGGAATAATCATGGACGGGAACAGACGTTATGCAAAGAAGTTGGGGCTTGATCCCAAACTGGGTCACGTTTTTGGAGCACAGAAGCTTGAGGAAGTTCTCAAATGGTGTCTTGATCTTGGTATTAGAGAGGTGACACTCTATGCTTTCTCCACAGAGAACTTTAAGAGAAGCAAGGAAGAAGTAGAGCATATATTCAATCTTATGAAATCAAAACTTGAAGAACTTGAAAAAAGCGATATGATTCACAAAAATAAAGTTCAGGTAAGGTTTATTGGAAGATTGGAGCTTCTTCCTGATGATCTTAGGAAAACTATGCGTAAGATAGAAGATCTCACAAAAGATTATGATAGATATCGACTTAACGTAGCAGTGGCTTATGGTGGACGTTCTGAGATAGTTGACGCCATTAAGAACATTGTTAGAGATGTTATTGAGGGAAGGATACATGTAGAAGACATATCGGAGGCTCTCATTTCGAAATATCTTTACACAAAGGATTCTCTCGACCCTGACTTGATAATAAGAACTTCTGGTGAGGAAAGATTATCAAACTTTCTCATATGGCAGTCAGCATATTCTGAGCTTTACTTTGTTGATGCTCTTTGGCCTGAATTCACGAAACTAGATTTTCTTTTAGCAATAAGATCCTATCAAAAAAGAGAACGTAGGTTTGGAAGATGACAAAATAAATTCTGTCTCTCCTTTTGAAGTGGTTTGAGGATGTTAAGGCGGCAGAAAAACTAGAACAGAAACCACGCTTCCAAACATGTTTCTTCTTATTTTTAAGTTTTCTATTCTGTACTTAACCCATAAAAGTTCCATATCACGAATTTCTGCCATCCTTTCTATTTTCCTCCTAAGCATTTCCTTACAGTCTTCAGGACTCTTATAGCCATGATCTTCAACTACAAATCCATATCTTTCGTTTTCACCTTCTGCAAAACCCCAAGCAAGCCCTGCAGTGATCTCCTCGTCACCATATCCATCTTGACGTGCCATAACTACAAAAACAATACTTCCCGGAGCTATTCTAGTGTACTCAACTTCTTCCGAGTCGCTAGGAAGAATAGAAGACACAGGAACTATATTCAAATGCTCAATGCCAGCATCTTTTAGTGCTAGGTCAAAAGCATTAAGTGTTGAAATTGGATCTTCTCCTTTTCCTGATGTGACAAAGTACCTTTTAGGAAGGAAGTTAGGACTAAAATAGATCCCCATCTTTCATGTGCACCTCTTTTCAATACTAGAGTGTTACTGGAGTTGTTTACTTCACTGAAATGCTTACTATGTTGTTTCCTCTTATGACAACAGTCCCTAGCATCCTGGTTGTGTCATTATATTGCTCCTTTGCCTTCTCAAGGACTAAGTTCATGTTGTTGTCAAATCCTGCGAGTTTACCTTCGAGAATTCTTCCATCCTTGAGAATCACTATTACCTCGTTATCTACAAGGCTTTGGATTACGCTCATTGGAAGCGCCACGTGGATCACCTGTATACAATTAACTCCTGGATATTCTATCTTCTATGTGTTTGTATTTTATCATAGAGATATTCCACTAGGGAACCTGCCCTCATTTGCAAGGCTACACTAATTCTTCTTTTTCAGTCTCTCTTTACTATTGTACATTAACTTAAAAAATTTTCGTTAATGGATTTCAAGACGCTTTATGTTTTCCCAGGGTGAGAAGTATTATATTTCTCTTCTTGAGAATTTCACCCTTAAGAGATATGAGTATGTAGTAGGTTAGATCTCTCAAGAAGCTTTTAATAAAAATGTTGTAACTTTAGAATATAAGTCATACATGGGTAATAGCAATAAATCCTTTACAAAGATTTCCCAGAAGCCGTATGAAACTGTTCTTGTTTTGTTGAGCATTCGTGAGCTTTTGCATGTTATCGTAGGCGAAACATTTAAAGATCGGGAGTGTGAACCCAGACAGGACCTGTAGTAATGTCTTCTAGAGTTTCATTGGGCTCGGAGGATCGTGAATGGTTTGAGGGATTTGAGCAGAAAGCTTTCAAAATGGAATGCTCGTAAAATGCAAAGACTAATCGAGAACAAGGAAAAATAGCACGGAATCCTCATGATCTATGCTAGCCTGAGGAACTCTTCCTGGGTTTGCCCCACATGAGAGAGCCGTTTTAAGCTGTTTTTGTGGTAGTTTAATATATAGAAGGGATTGTGTAATTGTTGTGGCTAGTATGGAGGCCCCACTGCAGGAATCTGCTAATACCCCAAAGGGGCAATTAATGAAATGCCC
>JAGGXY010000005.1:0-9487 GCA_021162855.1 Methanobacteriota archaeon | reverse complement strand
GATACTTTCTGTCATATTATGCTATAGAGGTACCTCTGACCGTGCCCGATGAACCACGGGCAACCGTACGGAGGACGCTCCCTGTGGGAACCCTCACCGCTCACGGCAGGGAGGAGGTCAGCCTTTAGGGAATAAATTAGGGAGGCTCGTGATTCATTAGCGGTTCTCCTCTTCCCAGCTATAGTTAGCTATAGCCGGGATTCATTGTCATCGTGAGCTTCCCCCTGTGCCATACGCCATTTGGAGCACAGCTCCCATCCGTATGGTCTTCATTGGCTGGCTTTTGGGAACACGCGAGCCCTGCATTCTCGTGGCTTTTTAGCGGTCCTCATTCGGGCTTAGGATCCACATATCGTGGATTGCTACATTATAATGAGATAAATCCTAAGAGTATTTAAGAATTGTGAGGGATAGTGAGCGCTAAACTTTACGCTTTTACCATCTATGAAACAGCCAAAATTCCGTAACAAATTTAACTTTTCAAAAGTATATTATATTTTAATTAGAAGGACGCGCGTGTGTTTGATGCCCCTACTTATATTGTGGTGCCACTGGCAGATGACGATCTCAGACTAGTCCCCAACCTTTTGCCTATTGTCTATTCGCCTAAGGTTATAGACTTAGGTGAAACGTTATGGATAGGAGATGGGGTATTATATTAGCTCTAGTTATGGCGTTTTCAGTGCTAGCTGGATGTGTCGGTGGAGGCGGTGGCGGAACCATAGAGATTCCCGAGCTCACCGGGAACTTCGAGGAGGATGTTATAAACCTCGGTAAGTTCTTTGAAAGCCAGGGAATAAGCACAATAAAGTATACTGTATGGGCAGCGGGAGATCCAAACTCGATAATGAGAATATATGGGGTTGTGGAAGGTGCTCATAGGATAAACAAGATCTTTGAGGACAATAACATAAACGTGAAGATTACGATAGAGCATTACTGGGAGGACAGCTTTTCATCCCTCTATAGTAAGTTCTTAAGTTCAGTCCCACAAGGGACGAATGGTGACTTCTTCGTAAACAGCTATGTATACATCGCAAACCTAGCTGAGGAGGGCTATATCTTGGACATAACAGAATACGCCAATAAGTACTCAAGTGTCCTTGACGACTTCTATGCGCCACTACTGGAGGCTGCAAAGTACAAGGGTAAGTACTATGGAATTCCACAGGATACTGAGGCAAGACCATTATACATAAGGAAGGATGTGGCAAAGGCCATGGGTTGGGACCTTACAGGACTTGCCGAGAAGGTGAAGAACGGAGAGTTCACATGGTATGATGTCTATCAAAAGGCTAAAGAGGCAGTAGAGGGTGGATATGCGAACTGGGGAGTCATTCACCGTAAGGGAAGCGCGCATCCAGATCTGATGCAGTTCATCTTTGCCTTTGGAGGAAGGCTATACGATGAGAACACTGGAAAACTCGTAGTGGACAGGGAGGCCCTCTACAAGTGGTTCATGGTAGAGTACAGAATGGCCCAAGATGGGCTCATACCAAAGGACATGATGTCGTGGGATTGGGGTCAGCAGATACACCCAACAGTAGTCGGAGAGAAGGACAATCCATCTAACACGCTCTTCTATATAGGAGGTACGTGGCAGTGGACAGAGTGGCAGACAAAGGCATATTACAAGGATCCACAGAAAGGGGAGTCCAGGCCACTTACACCAGCAGAGGTACAAGCGAAGATGTATTATACACTTTTCCCAGCGGGAGAGCCTGGAAAGAGCCCTGTTACACTTAGTCAGCCATTCATGTGGATGATCGCAAGCAACGCTGGTAAGGACAACGACAAGTACGATGAGCTTAAGGAGGCTTATCATAAGCTTGCATTCCTGATCATAATAGCAGCAAGTGACCCAGAGATAAACGCTATTCACAGTGTCATAAGTGGCCACGTACCTGTGAGAAGGGAGGCCACAGCACTCCTTAACGATGAGAACTGGACGAACAAACTTATCAACTTAGAACTTGACCTTAGCAGTAATGTCCTTGATGCCATAAAAGACATTATCAAGAGCACTGCTGATCCGATAAATATAAAGTTCCTGGCGAATGTCAGCTACATGCTTGATTATACGCACTTTGCACCGAGCCATCCGTACTATCCTAAGCTCGCAGACATACTAAAGGACGCTATTGACAAGGTTCTCAGAGGAGCCATGACACCAGAGGATGCCGTGAACTACGTAGTACAGAAGGTGGAGGCAGATCCAGATCTTAAGGACAACACTGAAATTATAGGAGAAATCCCAGAAGGATGGCACTTCCCATGAGGTGAGCGTGATCCATAATGCTCAAGAGACGGGGTACCATTGCTTTCTTTCTAAGTCTTTCTTTATTTATTGTTATCCTGTTCTATGTTATTCCTTTAGCACTAACTGTTTACATTAGCTTCACACCTATGAAAAATTGGAACGTGCCAAGATATCTTACGGAATTCGTATCTGTTAAGAATTACCACAGACTGTTCCACCTTTTGAAGTTTGACCCTGATACAAGAAATGTCGTCTTAACGACAATAGTATTTGTCCTTTTCACACTCACAATAAACGTTCTGGGAGGATTAGGACTTGCACTCGCTACTTACTTTATAGATGAGAAACTCTCTGCAACATATCAAGTTTTATGGTTATTACCTCGTATGACGCCTGTTGCTGTTTACTCACTATTATGGTATTACTTCCTTCACCCAACAACCTTGGGAATATTGAACTCCATACTCATGTCCCTTGGTGTAATAAAAGCTCCTGTGGACATAGGCATGGATCCCGCTCTCATGCCATGGGGAGCGTGGTCAGTTATAATATTTGTAAACGGTCTTGTTGGAGTTAGTTATGGAATGATAATACTATACTCAGCGTTTAAGAGCATTCCAAGAGAGCTCATAATAGCCTCGAGGGTTGACGGTGCGTCCACGTGGCACATAATAAGGAAGATTCTAATACCTCTCTCGAAGTGGCACATAACGTTCGTGACCGTATGGCAGCTTTTAAGTCTCTTGACGTCATATGCACATACATTTCTTCTGGTTGAATGGCGCATTGTAGACCCTTCCTGGGGACAGCCTTGGGCATTATACGTGTTTAATACAGCATTCGTCGGAGCAAAGGATCAAGGTCTTGCAGCAGCTGCGGCGGTTATACTCTCTATTATAGGAACTCTTCTGGGAATCCTTGCTCTTAAAGTGCTTGGATACGAGAAGATGATGACAGAACCAAGAGGTGATATCTGATGGCAGAGAGGATCGTGTACAAAGACGTTGAGACAATAAGCAGGCTTAGAATAAATGTTATAATAGGGTTAGCACTTCTGTTTGCCTCATTACCGATAATAATAAACTATGCAGTTCTGTTTATCTCAAGCTTCTCGAATAAAATGCTTAGTGGGATGACAGTTCATGAGATAAGGTTTACATTAGAGAACTGGAAGATGTTCTTCAGTGGGAGACTCTCCACAACTCAGGCTGTCTTGAGGAACTTTTGGGATATCATGAGATACATATTCAACACGCTGATAGTAGGCCTTGGGGTTTCAGCAGTGGTCACTATAACAAGCATGATGTCAGGATATGCCTTCTCAAGGATGAAGTTCAAAGGCAGGAAGTTCCTCATGCAGTTTCTTATACTTCTTCATGCGTTTCCTGGGGTGGCTCTTATAATAGCTGTTTACACGATGTACATCGCGTTCAAATTGTCTATTCCAGAGCATTATTTAAAGGTCTATTCCTTTACCTATGTTATCTTTGCTAGGGCAGCCTTGGAGGTGCCCATGAGCATATGGATCATGAAGGGATTCTTCGATAAGATCCCATGGGAGGTCGAGTGGTCTGCTCTTGTCGACGGTGCCTCAAGAGTCTACGTCTGGCGCAAAATACTTTTACCTCTTGTTAAGCCAGGAATTGCTACAGTGGCAATTTTCTCGTTCTTAGCTGGCTGGGAGGATCTTATATACGTCCGTACGTTCCTACCTGTGACTGAAAAGACGCTGGCAACATATATAGAGAGTCTTTTGTCCGAAGGAAGTTTAGAAATTGTGCACCTGCCTGCAGTGGCAGCCGCTGGAACGTTCTATTTGCTTCCAACGATATTGTTCTTCATATTTGCAAGATCATACATGCTTCAAACAACTATGAGTGGCGTGAAAATGTAAAACGGGGGTGATAGGCTTTGGTCAATATAACGCTTGACAATGTCACAAAGAAGTTCGGAAGAGTCATTGCTGTTAATGAAGCGTCATTTAAGGTGAATGATGGAGAGTTCTGGGTGCTTCTAGGACCATCGGGTAGTGGGAAGACGACTCTCCTTTATCTCATATCTGGGATATACAAACCCACATCAGGTCGCATATATTTTGATGACGTCGACGTTACGGAGATGCCACCAAGCGAGAGGAACGTCGGTTTGGTATTTCAGAACTACGCGTTATACCCCCACATGACAGTATATGAAAACATAGCGTTTCCTCTAAGGATACAGAAAAGGCCTCAGGATGAAATCGACAAAAAGGTTAGAGAGATCGCAAAGATGCTACACATTGAGAACCTTCTTGAGAGGTATCCTGCACAGCTCTCAGGAGGTCAGCAACAGAGAGTAGCCCTAGCAAGAGCTCTAGTAAAGGAGCCAAGTGTCCTCCTTCTTGACGAGCCTCTAAGTAACCTCGATGCTCTCCTCAGGCTCTACATAAGAGCGGAGTTGAAGAGACTACAGAGAGACCTTGGGATAACTGCTATATATGTGACACATGACCAGGTAGAAGCCATGGCTATCGCTGACAAGATTGTTGTTATAAATCACGGAAAAATCCAACAAATAGGATCCCCTGAGGAAATATACAACTTTCCAAGGAATGTGTTCGTGGCCACATTTGTTGGGACTCCTCCATCGAACATAGTCCGAGGAGAACTCACAAGCGATGGCATTATAGCCCTGGCATCAGGTCATGTTAAGGTAGAGCCTGACACTTCAAAATTGCTCAGGGAATCAGGCCTTTCCGAGGTGTTAATAGCCTTTAGGCCAGAGCACATAAAGCTCTTTAGAGAGCCTATAGAGGCTCCCGGTTTGGTGATCCAAGGCACTGTATATGCCGTGGAGCCTCTGGGGAGAGAGACTCTTGTAACTATAGTCTCTGGGGATGACGTTATAAAGTGTGTACTATCCGATGGAGAGGACATTAAAGTAGGAGAAGAACTGTTTGTCTACGTAGATAGGGAAAAAGTTAGATTTTATCATCCTAGAACTGAAGAGCTTATTATATATTAAATTTTGAAAAATGTACACTGTAAGTCAAAGAGCAGGGGTCATTCCTTTAGTTTTATGCTACTTTTGAGGCACTTCCTTAGATACTTTAAATTATATTAAGTTATCGTGACAAAGTTGATTCAAGCCTCGCCCTTTAGGACGGGAGGAGGTCAGAGAATAATAAATTTCACCGTCGTTCTACCTTGAGTAAAAATCATAATGAGTTAAGTACTGAATGCTACTCTTCTTTTAAAATAGTTGATATAGAATGCTAGGGGTGTCGCCTGTGGCGAAGGAGCTCAAGGCTGTGAGAGCTAAGTTGCTATATGATGGCAAAGGAAACGTCAAAGAAGACGTTTACGTAATCTTCTCTAACAAGATAGAGAAAATCTCGAAGAAGAAGCCAAAAGACGTTGAGGTCATAGCGGAAGGCATCGTGACACCTGCATTTATAGATGCACACTCCCACATAGGAATGGACAGGAGCGGAGAACCAAGCTACGAGGGGGAAGCGAATGAAAAAATGGATTCGGTGATTCCATTGGTGGACGCCCTGTATTCCATATACATGGACGATCACGCGTTCGAGAACTCCATAGAGTTTGGTGTCTTGTATTCCTCTGTGCTCCCGGGAAGTGGTAACATAATTGGAGGACGTGGTGTCCTCATAAAGAACTACGCACACGACATAGAGGATGCCTTCATAAAGTACGTTGGTGTGAAGGCAGCATTTGGGTATAATCCAAGGTCCACGACGGAATGGAAAGGAAGGAGGCCCTTCACAAGGATGGGTGCTATAGCAATATTGTTGGAGCACTTAATAAAAGCTAAGAAGACATTAACACTTCTTGAAAAGGGAGAGAAGAAACCAGAGGAAATAGAGCCTACAATAGAGGCTTTAATACCGGTTATAAAAGGAGAAGAAGTGCTGAGAGTGCACGTGCACAAAGAGGACGATATTGCAGGTCTTCTCATGATAAAAAGGAAATATGGACTCAAGATAACGATAGAGCATGCTGGAGACGTTCACTCAAGGGAGACCTTTGAGAAGATCAAAAAGGAGGGTGTTCCACTAATCTATGGTCCATTGGATTCCTTCTCGTACAAAACTGAACTAAAACATGAGGACTGGAAGAACGTGAGATATCTCGTAGAAGTCAGACCGCTTTTCGGTCTTATGAGTGATCATCCAGTAACTCTTCAAATGAACCTATACATACAGCTCAGACACTTCATAAGGTTCGGAATGAGCAAAGCTGAGGCAATATCACTTATAACGTACAATAACGCGAAGATACTGGGAGTGGATGATATCCTTGGAAGCATAGAGCCAGGTAAATGGGCATCGCTAGTCGTTTGGAACGGAGATCCTTTCAATATGGAAAGCTATCCTACACATGTGTTCGCCGAAGGAAAGCTTATACATGAGGCAAAGATCTAACGTTCTAGGATATAACCCTTTAAGAATCCTCCTCTTTCTAATCTCTTCTTGTTCTTTATCTCTTCTATCATACTTTCGTCAAACTGGAATGTTTCTATGCATTTCTCAATGATCTCCAGTAAGTCAGCTATCTCCTCAGGGGACTCACTTTTATAAAGTTCTAGAGCTTCTTCAACGATCTTCTTAAGAATAAATTTCTTGATCTCATGATCCTTTGCAGTCCTATAGCATCTATCAGGGCACAACTCAGGTATTTTATCTCTCACAAGTTTTGGTGGGAGTGTATAATGAAACAGAGAATGCTTACTTGCAACTTTCCCGTACCTTAACATCAAGGGAACGAGCAGATGGAAGAACAAAAGCACGGAAAAGAGAACTTCTAATAGTGGGTCTTTGTCCATTACAATTGGTGGAAAGGCAGCAATTATGAGGAGGAAGTTCCATGGCACGTACTTTCCAAAGTTCTCTATCCATAGATCACCAAGAAGTGTCTCAAAGATGATCGGCAATAGGATAAGGAAAAGACAATATACCTCATATCCCTTAAAGACTACGAGATCTCCACTGCTGAAGACAAGCATGTAGCACCCGTATACTGAAAGTGCAAGGACTAGTGCTAGGGATTCTAAGAGGAATATTTTCTTCAGTAACGAGCTTCTTATTTTAGCGGACAACAGAGAAAAGATTGCAAGCTGAATGGTATTTGCCAATATGCCAGCAGTGAAGAATAAAGTACCATAATGCCCCTTGGGAATTTCGCTGACGACTACGTATGAGGTCGTAAATGGCAATAACGAGATATGTACTTTAATCACCTTTGAGCCTGCAAGATATGCTACAAGAACATGGGAAAGCTCGTGTACTAGTACGTTGATTCTGGAAAGCACGTAGTATAAGAGGATATATGCGAGAAACTTCACTATTGACTTTATCTTGATCATAGACATCCTCTCATGTGAACGTCTTTATAAGTGTCCAGATGACATATATTATGGGTATGTGAACCACATATATCAGGAGACTATGTCTTCCCAATGTCTCAAAGACATTGACTATGCTGTTTTTCGATTCCCCTAGACGGAATGATCTCTTGCCGTTTGGGTATAATAGGTCTGAGAGAACGGTCCCAGAGAGCATTACAGCCAACCACGGCACTATGGGAAAGTAATCAAGACTGTAAAAACCTTTTGGATATAGACCCAGTGGTATTGTGTACCAATACCCAATAGCCTTGTCATTTATCAGTAGATGCAACAAAAGGATCCCAGCACTAATGGCTCCCCTAATAATATATGAAAATCTAAAAAGAGGATACACCAAAAGCGATCCAACGGCTATAAAGTGCAATATCCCAAACCTGACATAGTAACTCCCAATGAACACATATGAACCAATCGTTATAAGAAAAGCGTATAATCCAATTTTCAGTGACCTGAGAAGAAACCTCTTAAGCCTATATCCTCTATTATATGCAATCCTTATGGATATGCCAGAAATAGTTATGAAGCTCGATGCTATGATAATCGCTACCCACCTAAGCGGCTGTTCAGTGTATGGATATTTTCCAATAACGTAGAAGTGATAGCATATCATTGCAATTACAGAAACACCGCGAGCAAGGTCTATTTCCCAGAATCTCTCATAGGATCCCATCACTCATCACTGGTCATCTCATGAGCGCTCTAATGAACTCCTCTATTTCCCTCCTAGAGTAAGGCCTGCTCGCATGAGAGAGGAGCATTACGTCAAAATCTATTTTAAGCAGATTCTCAATGACGTTTTTGTATAGTGCATTAGGATTCTCTGAGAACTTTGGATATGGCAAGGTTAGCCCTATCTTTTCCTCAACAATTATGTCTCCTCCAAACAGTATATTCTTTTTTCTGTACTTTCCTGATCTCGCAAGGATCAGGACACTACCCTTCGTATGTCCAGGGAAGGGTATCACCTCAACATCCCCAGGGAGGGTCATGGTGTCCTCTACAGGAATGTCTATCTCAAATTCCTCAAACTCATAGAAATATCTCGCGCTCTTAGGGATGTCTTTTCTCTCCTTTGCCTTTATATAATGAGCGTCTGAGGGGTGCATTATAACCTTAGCCTTATATAAATCCTTCACGAACCGCGTATTTCCTATGTGGTCTATATGCCCATGGGTAAGTATAATATAGTCTACTCCCTCTAGCTCGGACAATCTCTTCATGTTATGATGTTCCCTTATCCCAGTATCTATCAATATCTTTGCTTCATCGTTTGAGATGTAGTACGCATAATTAAGCTGAAGATTTATCCTATAGACGTCGTCTATGAGGTGCTCTACATACCCTCTCTTTCCAAATATACGTGAAAATATTGACATCGATAAACACCCTGAGTCACACGTTACACCTATGACCTTTAATATTTGTCACGTCATGATCTTTATACGTTTCTGGTTTTAGTTCCATCCTGTTGGACAACCTAAAAATTACAAAAATGTCACTAAGAAAGTCTCGCATTTCAATCCTGGAATGAATTAGGGAGACAGTTAAGTCCCCGAAGGGATTATAGCTCGTGCCTCCCTCAATGAAAGAGACGGGCACACCCCACGCATGCCCAATGAGGGCAAGCATCCCGCAAGGAATCCTCGCACTTCAGTGCGGGGAGGGGTCAATACCCTTTAGGATCGTTCTGGTCGGTCGTAACTTTTGCAGTGGCCTGTGACCCCCGCGCATCCTTGGAGGCTCAGCGTTCTCTATTCGGGCTTAGAGTTCTATATTGGGGACTGCTTCACAATAAGATAAGCTCTAAGAATGTTTAAAAAT
>JAGGXY010000099.1:0-8085 GCA_021162855.1 Methanobacteriota archaeon | reverse complement strand
TCCTTCCTGCCCTGAGGGGCGAGGCTTGTTAATGTTTTTGTTACAAGCTCATCTATGGCTTCCTTGAAGAAGAATAAGTGTTTATGGTGCGGGGGCTGGGATTCGAACCCAGGCACCCCTACGGGACCGGCCCCTCAAGCCGGCGCCGTTGACCAGGCTTGGCTACCCCCGCACTTGGGGATTTACTCAAACCAGTATTTCCTTTGATACTTTTCTAATAAAGAACACTTAAATATTTTTCCATTAAGATTTTTGAGAATTCAACTCTCGATGATCTCAACTATCTTTTTCTTTAATTCTTTTGTTTTACTTTTCCATATGTGCACTGCAGCCCAAAGAGCATCCAGCGGATCCATTGAATTATCTGTTTCATATCTAAGGAGATAATGCGTTTCATCCCAGGATATTGTCACGACACCGAATGGGCACACCTCAACACAGTCTCGGCACATCTTACACTTCTCGACATCGCTTATAACAATTTTCTTCTTTTTCTTATCTATTTTAAATATTCCCTGTGGGCAAATATCAACACATGGCGCATCAGGACAATCCTTGGGATATCTACATCCTTCTATTTTAACTATTGGGTATGGTTTAAACGCAGGTGCCACTACAGCTTGGTGTCTTGCATGTTCCTTACCTATTCCAACGTTCGCTATTATTCTAATCCTCAATGACTGATCTGGACCGAGCGGTACTACAGGAATGTCCTTAATGGCTATTTCAGGATATTCCTCCTTTAAAGGTCTTATATGAGAACTCATGATCATTATAGGATCATCACCAGTATTCTCAGCGATCAGCTCATAGTAATATTTCTCATCTTTTAACTTTTTGAGATCCTTAGGATTTCCATCATTATCGAAATAGTATCTAATGTCCGTTTTAAGCGGTATCATTCCTATTCTATGAGCTATATATTCCTCAAAAAACGCCGTATTATTCTCTTCAAATATGACCTTAGTAAATGCCACCTTTGGAATCTCCGAGAGCAATATTCTCCTTATTGAGTTTATGAGATACGTCGGCGTATTCTTAAACTCAAGGTATATCTTATTATCAGAAACCTCTCTAACAATAACTTCTAGGTTACGTGTAGTTGTTCTCATCATTTCTCACCAATCCAAGTGAAATGAAAATAAAAGTGCAAAGGTGAAAGTGAATCAAACACGTCTTCCTCTCTTTCCACCTGGACGACGTGTCGTGTCATGAGGTATTGGAGTAACGTCTTCAATTCTATCTATGAGTAAACCTGCTCTGGTCAAAGCCCTAATAGCGGCTTGGGCACCAGGGCCTGGTATTTTAGACAGGTGTCCTCCTGGAGCTCTCACCTTCACAGTGACACCAACAAGACCTTTGGCCTTTGCCTCCTCTGCAGCTTTTGCGGCGATTATCATGGCAACATAAGGAGAGGACTTATCTCTGTCTCTCTTTGCTACCATACCACCACTGTATCTAGCTAAAGTTTCAGCTCCTGTGATATCAGTTATAGTAATTATTGTATTGTTGAATGACGCATAAATGTGAGCAATTCCCCATCTACCTTTTCTAATGCTCATAAGAGATCACCTTCACTGAGTACCCTCTTCCTGCTTGGAGCCTTCAACCTCCGCAGGGGAAAGGCCTAGGATTGCCAGTCTCAATGGATGCTTCTCATCTGCAAGTGGGGAGCCCTCATAGTATCCTATATGTTCTTCTTCATCAGCAGGAACTAGGTATGATGGAACGTTAATCTTCCTTCCCCTGATCGCTATGTGACCGTGAACTATGAGCTGTCTCGCTTGTCTAGGGGTCTTAGCAAGACCTTTTTCATATACAAGCCAATCAAGCCTTCTTCTGAGAACTCTCTCAATGTCCATTGCTAATATGTCATCCAAAGTGCCATCTTCTGGGATTAACTTATATCTCTTGGCCTTATTTAATATAGCCTCCATTGTCCTCTTAACGTGAGGATCATCTCCCTCTCCTGCAGCTATTGCTGCTAATAGCTCTCTGGCCACCTTTCTATACTTTCTCCTAATGGCCTCCATTTTCCATAGTTCTTTCTTGTTCTTCAGTGCATATCTATTCATTAGAACTGCTTCTCTTTCTAACCTTTCTTTCTGCCATGGATGAGGTGGTGATTGCCATTTCTTTCTTGACTTCTTGGGATCACCCATGATATCACCTCAATAATCACTTCTTACCCTTAGTAACACCAACAGCTCCAAGTCTTCTCCTGAACCTTCTGTGGTGACTCTTATTCCTCTGTCCTCTAACAGGAAGACCCATCTCATGTCTTATACCCCGATAGCATCTTATCCTCTTGAGACGGTTGATATCATTTCTCACTGCTAGATCAAGGTCACCGCTTACTAAATGTAAATCCTCTCCCGTAGTGTAATCTTTTCTCCTATTTGCAAGCCATGGAGGCAACTTTTGGGTAAACTTCTCTATGAGCTCTGCTATTTCTTGTATAGTCTCCTCTGGGAGCTCTCCTATCTTCTTGTCTGGATCTAAACCTAGTGCCCTTGTTATTGCGAACCCTGTCATTATTCCTATTCCCTTTATCTGTGCTAGTGCATAAGGTACTTTCCTATTACCATCAAGATCCGTTCCCGCAATTCTTACTATATGTTTGAACTCAACGTTGTCCTCTGCCATAAGATCACCTAAGGAGCCTCATGATCATGGAACATGACTGTTGTGAGGAAATGACTCTCATGAACACGGCGTGCTGTACTGTATGAATTTGTCCAATAATATAAAAGTTGTGATCGAGAGATAGAAGATATCATACAAGTCCTACCACTCATGAATACACTAATATTTGAATGTAGACTATATACTGAAGAAAAGAATTATCTAAAGGGAAAACGTCCGAATATCCAAAAGCCCATAAGATATTACTTACCAAGAAGATAATGGAACGCTAGGTAGACGAGAAATCCTAAGAATCCTACGAAGAGTAATACTCCCAATGATACCTTGGCTAGTTGGTAGTATTCTTCCTCGTCCGGTTTTTGA
Organism: Methanobacteriota archaeon; assembly: GCA_021162855.1. Classification (GTDB taxonomy): domain Archaea; phylum Thermoplasmatota; class B47-G6; order B47-G6; family B47-G6; genus B47-G6. Next base: position 5,076 of record JAGGXY010000099.1, on the reverse strand, counting down.
GCGAAGTTTAATATCATTGTGTATTTTCGATCACTTTTGAGGACTCTTTTAAGCTTCTCTTCAACTTCATATCCCTTCGAAAACACTTGATCTAGCATGAAAGTACCCTCCCTATGGCTTTTTACTTCAGTCCCTTGAGAGTAGCAAATCTTGGGACTAGAGCCCAGCCTATTTATAATTCTTTAAAGAGCTCAGTACCTCTCTGCTTAGGTCTTACCATGACATTCTCCTGTTTCACACCAGAGGCTACTATGAGAATCCTAACGCGTCCTTCTAGGCTCTCGTCTATTGATGTACCCACGTAAATGTTAGCATTTCCTCCAACCTTGTTATAAATCTCTGTCATTACCTCATTTATTTCATCCATTCTAAGGTCTGGAGGTCCAATTATGTTCACGAGAATTGCCTTTGCCGTTGATAGGTCTATGTGTAATAGTTTACTGTTTAGAGCATTCTCTAGGGCTTCTTTAACCCTTCCACCACGATCTGCCTTACCTCTGCTTTCTCCAATGGTGATTATTGCTACAGTATCTTCTTCTCTCCTAGATCTCTTCATTACCGTGAGGAAATCATTCACATCAAGGTTTATTTCACCAGGTCTTAGTATAAGTTCCGCTAATCCCTTTATTGCCTTTCCAAGGACGTCATCAACTAGCTTAAATGCGTCAAGCGCTGTCATCATCCTGATTTCTTCATCTGATATTAAAGCGTCGTTCTTTATCACAATCACAGTGTCTACCTTTTCTCGCAATCTTCTCAGCCCAGCATTTGCGTTTTCCACACGAACCCTCCCTTCCCAGGAGAAGGGCATTGTCACAACAGCAATTACAGGACTTGCTAGGGTCTCCTTCACTACCTCCGCAACAACAGGTGAAGCCCCAGTTCCTGTCCCACCACCTAAACCAAGTGTGAGGAATGTAATCACTTTGCTGAAGCCCTCTTCTGGTGTCTCACCAACTATATCGAGTAATTTTGCCCTGATCTCCTCCCTACTTTCTTGGGCAGCATTTTCTCCAATCTTTGGATCTCCACCAGCCCCTAATCCCTTTGTCGTCTGTTTTCCTATTAATATCTTTTTATCAGCCTTTGTCTTACTAAGAAGGTGTTGTGCGTCAGTGTTTATTGCAACGAAGTGAACATACTCTGATATGCTACTATAAACACTATCTCTTATGCTTTTTTCACCCTTTATTTCATTATAGAGCCTTGTGACAGTGTTACATCCACACCCGCCAACTCCAATGACAAGTATCTTTGTCTTTGTGACATATTTACTAAGTTCAAGTTCTTCATCACTTGCATAGGCCTGTGCGGGTACATTTACCTTCATCTTTTGAACATATGATGGCTTTTCCTCTGAGTATTCTGATACTTGTGTAACTGACGGTAAGTTCTCCTCATACACCACAATTATCTCCTCCCTACATCGAAACCTTGTGAAAGCATTTCATAGACAGTAACAGGAAATACAAAACTACAATTTATATTATCAGATGCAGTTTATATTATCTCCGCCGTGTCTTTTAGTGATCTTCTCGTAATCATTCTCTGCCCATCAAGTTTTATGAGTCCTTTAGTAGTATTTGGTAGTTGGTAGTAGATGAAGGAAGCAGTAGGCTGTTTCCTAGATTAAAATAATCGAAATATATAACCTTTCGGTATATTGTATGCTAATATGGGAAAATCTGAGGCCTCTCCATCTGACCTCCTCCCCGCCGTGAGCGGTGAGGGTTCCCACAGGGAACGCCCTCTGTACGGTCGCCCGTGGTTCATTGGGCACGGTCAGGAGCACCCTCTATGGCATAATACAGCAGAAAGTATCAAGAACTTTATGCGGGCTTTCCTCCCTGCATTAAAGGGCGAGGCTTCCAGCCCACGAAGGTGGTGATATAAATGGCAGAAGGTAGGCGACGCCGTGTTATAATAATGGGAGCCGCTGGTAGAGACTTCCATAACTTCAACGTTTACTTTAGAAACAATCCAAACTATGAAGTCGTAGCGTTTACTGCAACTCAGATACCAAACATAGAGGGACGTAGATATCCACCAGAGCTCGCAGGAGAGCTTTATCCAAACGGAATACCAATATATCCTGAATCCCAACTTGAGGAACTCATCAAAAAGTACAATGTCGATGAGGTAATACTTGCATATAGTGATCTCTCCTACGACTACGTCATGGATAGAGCTTCCAGAGTCCTCGCTGCTGGTGCTGACTTCAGACTAATGGGTCCCAAGTTGACAATGCTGAAGTCCTCGAAGCCTGTCATATCCATATGTGCTGTAAGGACTGGTTGTGGCAAAAGCCAGACAACCAGACGCGTCGTTGATATACTGAGGAAACATGGACTTAAAGTAGTCGTTGTGAGGCATCCAATGCCATACGGCAACCTTGTTGAACAGAGAGTGCAAAGGTTCGCTTCATTTGAAGACTTAGACAAGTACAAATGTACAATAGAGGAGAGAGAAGAATATGAACCACACCTCAGGAGAGGTGTAGTAGTCTACGCAGGCGTTGACTATGAAGCCATACTCAGAGAAGCTGAGAAAGAAGCTGATGTAATCGTTTGGGATGGAGGTAACAATGACTTCCCATTCTTTAAACCAGATCTTCACATAGTTGTTGCAGATCCCCACAGAGCAGGACATGAAGTTTCATATTATCCTGGTTCTACTAACCTCCGCATGGCAGATGTGGTTGTTATAAACAAGGAAGAGACAGCACATCCTGAAAACATAGAGAAGGTCAGAGAAAACATCATACGTATGAACCCGAAGGCAATAATCATAGATGCAGCGTCACCAATATTCGTCGAAAACGGAGAACTCATTAGAGGAAAAAAGGTGCTTGTCATAGAAGATGGTCCAACAGTAACTCATGGAGAAATGCCATATGGTGCTGGTTATGTAGCTGCTAGAAAGTACGGAGCTGCAGAGATCATAGACCCAAGACCTTACGCTGTAAGATCCATAAAAAAGACGTTCGAGGAGTATCCACACCTTAAGAACGTCCTTCCGGCAATGGGTTACTACGGAGAACAGATCAAGGATCTAGAAGAGACTATAAACAACACACCAGCAGACGTCGTTGTATCAGCAACACCAGTAGACATAACGAGACTTATAAACGTCAACAAGCCTGTTGTTAGGGTATACTACGAATTGCAAGAGATCGGAACACCGACTTTGGAGGATGTAATTACAGACTTCCTGAAGAAGAAAGGACTTATTTGATAATATTACTTTTTTCTCCACTCACAAACTTTATTTCTATATCCTTTTCTTCGTTAATGTCAATTATCGCAACTTGCAAGTATCTGCCAATGGAAACGTTTACAAACGTCATCTCATCAATTCTTTCAACACCTACTGCCTCGTGAATATGTCCAAATATGTGTAGAAATGGCCTCCTTTCCTCAACGTATTCTCTTATGGAAGTACTTCCTACATGATTCCCTAAAACTGTCCTATCTAGCACGCCATAAGGAGGACTGTGTGTAACAAATATCGTATTTCTGTCAACGTTTAGCTTAGACAACTCCTCCCTAATTTTATCCTCTGGGAACTCAAGTGGACATCCAAATGGTGTTATTGGAGAACCACCGAATCCTACAAATTTCATTCTCTTGATCATTACTTCCTTTTTATGTATATTAATACCCTTGCTAGCTTTTATGTGCTCTAATACCTCTGGGGGATCTGCGTTTCCTGGAACAACTAGGATCTTTTCTGCATTTATCTCATCTATTATAGCTCTAGCATTCTCTGAAGGTCCAAAGGTTGTAAGGTCTCCAGCTATTACTACCACGTCCGGAGAGTACTCGGATATCACATTGTTTATTATTTTAACCTTGTGCTTACTGTTATGAATGTCTGCAACCCCAATGATCCTCATCCACTTTCACCTTAATTCCCATGATAGACTAAAGCTCCATACTCAAAGACAAAGGCATCTAAGACAAACTTAAATATGCTTTTCAGTTCTTCAGACATTATCTCCTTTGAGATATTATAAACAGAAACTGCACTGAATATTATGTCTTGTAAGAGCTTTTCATTTTCCTCATCATCCTCTATATATCCTTCTTCAAGGCACCATATTGAGTCCATAAGAATCCTCCTAAGAACAATTTTAAAGAACGCTGTCATATGTTTTTTCCTTATCAAATCCTTTATATATGCGCTTATGTTAACTGAAGGCGTGGGATGAAATTCCATTATAGCATAATAGTAATCATCAATAGTGTCCTCTTTTTCTTCATATATTGCCCTATACAAGGCAAAATACAGATCTAACTGTTTCTCGGGTATAACTTTATTTTGAACCATATCTTTAAGTTTCCTATAAGCAAGCGATTTTATTGCTTGATCAATTTCCTTGCCTAAGTTATCTCTCAGGAGAGTGTTGCAGTCTTTCATTCTGTTTTCACCTCTATCAAACATCTTAGAAAGTGCTTTAATTTGCTAAAGCACTCACCCTTTAAAACAACTACAATAAAATCCATCTTTAAGCATTTCTGTTGTAATTTTTCTTAACACTATTGAAGGAGTTAAGGATTTCTTCGCTAACCTTACCTTTCCTTATAGATATCGAAAAAGCGTAAATCTTTCGCAGGGAATACCTCCTGGAAGTTCAAAGGTAAAAAACCTAGGTTTTCTAATGAAGATAAATCTCTTAGCTAATTGGTTATTTAAATGCTTATTGTACCAAAGATATTATAAATTATTAGTTATTAAACTAGTTTGTGATAAGGATCCCTGCGGGGGTAGCCAAGCCAGGCCAACGGCGGCGGATTCAAGATCCGCTCCCGCAGGGGTTCCGGGGTTCAAATCCCCGCCCCCGCACCATCTTATTTCTGTCTCTGTATTATTTCCTTAAAGAATAAAATTTGTGATACTTATCAGTTAAAATTTAATCATTTTTTATTACCCTCAGGACTGTTTTGTCAGTCGTAACTTTTGCAGTGGCCTGTGACCCCCGCGCATCCTTGGAGGCTCAGCGTTCTCTATTCGGGCTTAGAGTTCTATATTGGGGACTGCTTCACAATAAGATAAGCTCTAAGAATGTTTAAAAAT
>JAGGXY010000043.1:0-9597 GCA_021162855.1 Methanobacteriota archaeon | reverse complement strand
CACCCTTTAAACACAACCTGTTCGCAAGGCGGAGAGGTGGGCTATAGTTCTCCTCTCGGGGACTTTGCTGGCCTCCCTGCCCACCCGGCATTAGACAAATCGAGGCAAGGCTTTATAAGACTAACGCTCCACTTTCATCCTCCCTCCTCCCCTAATTCATCCCCACATTGAAATGCGAGGCTTTCTTAGCAACGCTCTGTAAACAGTTTTTAAGCGAGAAGTTTTTAAATCAAGTTTGCACATAAACTATAGTTGGATGAAATAGATCTCCAAATGGGCCTAGCACGATAGTACTCTACTAACAAGCTTCAAGTTTAAGTTTTTGTCATTATCATTGTATAATTACATCTAAGAACACCTGAGGTGGATTTTATGGAAACTCGAGACAGGAATCCAGTCGCGTTTGTTATAATGCTCATAGTAATCCTCGTAATGACGTCTTGGACTCCTATTGTATCTTCACTAAATGCAGAGCCAGGAAATATAATTGTTGAAGGTTCTCAAACAGTTTATGTACCTAGATATCCAAGCATGCTTAAGGTATGGAACACAATTCCGATTGGTAAAAATGCATTTAAACCAGTGGCTCATGGAAGATACATAGCAGTAGCTATGGCAAAGTCTGAGAATCCTACGTCTGTTGTCATATCCGTTTATGATATAGTCTCTGGAAATAATTTGGTATATCTCTCGGTGAATATTCCAATATATGTGTATTCTAAAGGGGGTATTCTCAAAGATATTGAACTAAACTGGTTCTCTTGGCAGACACTTGGAGAAAATGTCCTTGGAATAGTTCTCGTCCTTTATTATAATGGGGATAGTGAATATTCTCATATAATATCCGTTCCTGATATTTTTGGAAAAGTCATAGGGTCTGTGGCATATAACATACCGATTCTTGGCACGGTCAAGGGATATACTATAGTAGGACATGTGATGTACGTGCTAGAGAGCAATGAAATAGGGGTTTACTCCTTAAGAGCATTGAATCTAAAAAATGGAGAGGTTCTGTGGATTTTCAGGGATTCGGAGTTTACAGTACCTGACTGGAAACTAATCACTAAGCATCTTAGAAACTTTAGCTCTATCAGTGGCCAAAAGAACCCACAGGACTTGTATTACAATTACACAGTAATATACAAGCCTCTTTTTGAGGCCCTTTATAGGCTTAAACACACGGTACTATATGCTAGAGGGAAGCTGTATGTCTTTCTACCATTTGGTCCAATACTTATCGTGAACGCCAGTAATGGGAAAGGAATAAACGATGATGAGATACTTGCACCATATTATGCCCTTTCTCCTGATCCAAATGAAGGATTGCAGAGGGATATCCTTTACCCTATAGGATGTGAATATAAGTCCAGTAGTGATAATGAAGTGGGTTATATAGTAGCTTTTTATATTGGTACGAACTATGCAGGCATCATAAAAAAATACTTAGAGAACAACACAGGATTATCTTTAGGAAAACTTGTGAGCGAGCCTAAGGTAATTGTATATTCAACTGATACACAAAATTTAGACCCAAGTAACGACTCTAACGCTTTGATTATTGAAAGCAACGATGTACTAAGTACATCAGTGTTAATTGTTGATCCTTTAGTATCGTTTTACATAAAGAAATATAGTCTCTCAATTATTACAGCTCAGGTATTGTATTATAACTATACATGGCTTTTCGACACTGAGCAATACATAAATAATAGCGAAAAGGACATTGAAGATAGAATCTTAGATCTAAAGTTTGACGTAATAGACATGGTAAGTAAGTCCATGTTCTATGTGATTTCGGGAATATCTCCCAAGATGCTTGAAAAATCACAATTGCCACTTCCGACGTCTCATTACATTAAGGATACTGTACATTTCAAAGCGCTGACATATGCTCTTCCATATTATCTCAGCAATGAATCAATAATGCCTATAAATTTCACAGATTTAGTTTTAGTGGTAACAGACAGTGGATTGTATGCCTATGGAATTAGATACTCCACTGAAGGAAATAAAGCAGAACCTGCTCTTATATGGTGCTGGGAGAAGTCTGTACCTATAGGACTGGTTCCGATTGAGAACGTACTATGGGCCCTCTATGAAAAAGTCAATGACGAATATAAGCTGGTGATAGTGTCGCCTGTTTACATAAAGGCAGGTGATCCGGTAATTGGATATTATAATATGACGTTGAACGTCCTATATGCAGGCTTTTCGTTCTATGACTATCTTTCTGGAGAATGGGATCCTTACTTACCTAGACATCTGTTAGCCTCAATTTATTACATAACGCCCTCTGGAAATGTATATTCACTAAAGGCGAACACTACTATACTTTTAGATTATCCAGGGATTAACACTATTAGAGCAGTTCTATACTTCGATAATAATACAGTTACATCTAGTGAGGAGCTTTCACATGAGAGACTCACAGAAATACTACTCCACGATAGTGTTGCAGATGAGGCATTTTTCGATGTTTATGTCTTGAGTAAGAACTATTGGCCATCAAGATATGGAGGCATAGAAGGATATAACTATGCATATGCAACCCTCCCACGGATAGATATGTTAGGAGTGATGGATATACCTGGAATCCAAAATGGTGCTCAAAACATAGTTTCATTGCAGACGTTAAACACGAAAATATATGTCGTAACTACGGATGGTCTGTCTACGAAGGTTTATACTCTCTCTCCATCATTGGCTGTTATTGGAGTCACTAAGCTTCCAGGAAAAGCCCTCTCTTCGGTAATATTTAGAAATAAGCTCTACGTGCTATCAAAAGAGGGAAACTTCAACTGTGCGTTGTACGAACTCTCTGATGGTGGAGTCAAGATCCTAAGCAGGCTTTTATGGCCGAGTGAAAGCACGATACTTTCTGTATCGCCAAGTGGGATATATATAATAGATAAGGAACAGGGAATAATAGCCAAGACAGATGAATATGGAAAAGTACTCTGGACGAGGAGACTATTCTCGCGGGTGAATTCGTTCTCATATGGGTTTGGCGCTGTTTATGTATATACCGCAGATGGAAAAGTTTATGCAATAGATGACAGCTCTGGCATAGTCACGTGGTATATAGATATAGGGGCTCCTGGAGAACTACTTTATGTCTTAATTCCAAAGAGTGAGAGTACATATGGGTGGTCTTATGTCTTAATAATAACAGAGGACGGTATAGCTTACGCCTTGTCTCCAGAGGATGGTAGACTCATCAGAGTAAGGAACGTGTTTATGTACAGTAACTACATAGAAAAGCTTATTGGTGATATCGCATATGTGCCAACGAAGTCGACAGTATATTTTGTCACGAACTATGCAGTCTATGCGTTGGATCCTAGAACCCTAGAAGCTCATATGATAATGCCCATTACTGAAGAATACTCAAATAGGGACTCTACGATGATCCTTGCCACGGATGATAGGATAACAATCCTGTTTTCGAATGGTAACATAGTAGTTATTGATTTAGACGAGAATGGATACACATACAAGACTCTGAATACGGGGGTTCAGGACATACAGGACATAGCAGTTGCTGAGCCTTTTATAGTCTTTGCAAATAGAACGGGAGTCTTTGCAATAGGAATACAACCTATACAAATTGTAGCGGCATACCCTGAAACTCTTACTGCAAAGGTTGGAGAGAATATAACAATGGTTCTTAAGGTATATGATCTTTACGGTAATCCGTTACCAGGAGTTACGTTAAACGTCACCAAACCATCTGGGTTAGTAGTAGTTCCTCAGAACATAATTACCGACGAGAATGGTACTGCAACAATAACGTTCACTACTTATACCGCTGGAGTATACCCCATTGAAATAAGTGCGTACATTGAAGGTAAGACGTTTTCCATAGAGAGGACACTTGTCTTCGTACATGCAGAACCAACCATGATCGAAATAAACATCAGCCCTGAGGAGATAACCGCTGGAGAGTACGCGACAGTGACAGTTAAGGTTTATGATGAATACGGAAACCCTGTACCAGGTGTGACTCTCGAAGCAGCTGCTGTCTATGGAGCTATATCGCCTCAAACAACCAAGACGGATCCTACAGGAAAGGCAACATTCGTTTATACTTCAAAAATTGCTGGATCAGATAGTATAACCATAAGAGCTCCAGACTATGGAATATCTGCCGCAAAGGTCGTAAAAGTGAACCCTGGCCCTCCATATAAAGTAGTAATAAATGCTCCAAGCGAAATATCACTTGGAGAGACATTCATGGCAGAGATTGTTGTTTATGATATGTACAATAACCCAGTTCTTCCAGGATATCAGCTGAACGTTTACGTAGATGACATCTTAGTGGATACTATATCTACTGGGACAGGAGGAAGAGCAGTATTCCAATACAAGTTTACGGACTTTGGAACGTATACTATACGCGTGGAGTGGAAGGATAATCCATCAGTATATGATGTCACAGTAGTATCTGTTGTTTCAGGAGTGCCTGCTGCTATAACGATAGAGTCCATAACGTCTGAGATAACTGCTGGAGAGTACCTCGAGGCTACTATTTTAGTCTATGATAAGTATAACAATCCAGCTCCAGGAGTTAGCCTAGATGTGTACGTAGATAATATTGCCATAGGAACGTTTACGACCAATAGCGAGGGTAAAGTATATGTCCGAGTCCAGATGACAGAGGCTGGAACTCACGTCCTAAGGGTAGAGATTGCAGGAATGCCCTCTATTTATAAGGAAGCAACGTTTACTGTAAACCCATCAGACCAAATAAAGCTCTCAGTGACGCTAAACAAGAAAGAGTTTGTAGCTGGAGAGAACATCACGCTTACGATGTTCATTACGGACATATATGGAAATCCCGTAACAAAGAGCTTAAGAGTTATTATAGGGTCTTCATCTGAATATGTGCTTGTGTCATCAGAGCCTACGAAATATTCCATAACTGTGACAAAAGCTGGAAAGATTCCTGTTATGGTTGAATACAACGGTGAGGTACTCTTCGAAGATGAAATTACCGTCTATCCAGGAGAACCAAATAAGATATTATCGAATGCTAGTATTACTGTAAGGGCAGGAGAGCAGTTTTCTTTAGTTATTCAGGTGTTTGACAACTATGGGAACCCCGTCCCTGGAGTCTCTGTGACAGTACGAGACATAAGTGGGGTGGCGCCATCATACACTAAAACTATAAGGACTGATGAAGAGGGAATTGCAGTTCTTAAAGATACGATAACGCTTGCGCAGGATTACAAGCTTGAGGTGTTTGTTACTGAAAAGCATGAGGTGAAATTCATAGTAGACCTCACAGTCCTGCCATCAGTAGTTAGCAAAGTGATATACGTGGGACCAGATGTCATATATGCCGGAGAATACGCGAACGTAGTTCTCTTAGCGTTAGATAGTTATGCAAATCCCATTTATAACGTTGATTATGTCATAGAAGCTCCTAAGGATCTCACGATAAAGCAGATGCTTACAAGGACTACAGGAAATGGTAGCATACTGTTCACTGTTTACACAGAGAAGGCTGGTAAGTATACGGTGAAGGTAACGTTCCCAAATTACAACAAGACATTTGAGGTTGAGTTAGAGGTCACACCATCGCTTGATAGGACCGTGATCTTAGAGCTCGATAAGACAAACGTGAAGCCGGGAGAAGATGTAACAGTTACATTCGTCATAAAGGATAGATTTGGGAACCCAGTTGTGGATGAGCTTCCGAGAATACGCATAAGAGGTGTACAAGTACTCATAAAGACATTGTTACCAACGGATGCCAGTGGAACTGGAATAGTAGTATTCACCCCGCAGGAGAAGGGTTTTGGAAGTATTTGGGCAGAGTACATGAACAAACAGACAGAACCCATAGAATTTGTCTCAGGAAATCCCACCCTTCTAAAGATAACGAACTTCGTCAGAACTTACTGGTATGTCCTTGTAATCGTGGGCATTGTGGCTGTAATAGCAGGGTTATTCGTAGCATATCTCAGAACGATAGGAAGAATGAGAAGAATGATCTAGCGGATTTATTTCAGTTTTTTCACATGTATTCCCCTTTCTTCAAGCTTTTTATATATCTCGAGATATTTCTCGTTAGAGCCTTTCCAATGAATTCCCACGGATTCTACATCTGGGGTAAACCTTAGAGCCATGAGGATAGAATCTAAGTTCATACTGTGCTCCGGTACCATATGTCCAAAGTTGAATCCGTCCAAGGCATAGCTCGTAAACCTAGGAGCATAGTGACCTCCACCAACCCCTACCATAGGCCTTTTCTTAGAATGTCTTCCATCAAGAAATGATTCTAATGCATCTACTAATGCAGAAGCAACGGCACTTCCAGCATCTTTGTCCTTCCAAGCTTCTTCGGAGCTTCCAATCTCTATGAAGAACGTCCTTGAGGAAACGTAAGGGCCATGATGTGTGACTTCATAGGAGCACCTGTAATCAAGGTCTTTGGACTTCTTATAGAGGTGTCTAAGAGTTTCACTCATGAGATATGGTTCAGCATACACGAGTGTTCTAGGAAGTCCACCATAGGGATTTTCATTGTAGTTTCCTACGGGATGGACTGTTAAGGTTCTTATTTTTGTTGCGCTTGAATGTCTCGAGAGAAATACTAGGATGTCCGGTGTAATACCAAGAGTTCTCGATATTTCCTTATCAAGGTCATTGTAGAATATATGGTCTTTGTCTATGGTCACCATAAGTACATTCTCAAAGATTTCATAGACAGGCTCGTTGTTGAATTGGGAGGCACTTTTCGGTTTTGTCATGTCGATTATGTGCTCTCCTATATTTACACTAGCGACATCTCTCCTGCACATAACGAGAACGATGTTCATAGTAAAGAACCTCCTTGACTTTCCAACCTTGAAAGAGTGCCTAGAAATTCAACTTTGTCCTTAAGAACAGCGTAGATACGAAGACCTCCGAGATCTCTTATAGATCTTAATATGGGGGATAAAAAGTCTTCTGGACTTAATAAGGCGTTTACAGGTGTTCCAAGTGCAAGAGGAGATACTGCTGGCAAGACGTGAATAAGAAAGCCCTCAGGATGTAGTATCTCAAGGTGTACGGGAATCTTATGTGAGAGCCCAAGAGAATCTCTAATAGATATCGAGGGATGCTCATGCCCCATAACGACAAGCTCGTAGTCTCTAAGGTCGATATCATTTGGAACTTTATGTCCATGAATCACTATTATATCCCCTATTTCAAGGTATTCTATAAGGTCTATCCCCCAACTCTTTAGGGTATAGTATACGAAATTGTCATGGTTCCCCCTCACAACTATGAGATCATCAAACATAGATGTCATATTTTCTATAAACATGGATACATGCTTTTTCTCCAGTGGATTCTCTCTTGAGAACTCATGCTTTAGATCACCGGCTATAATAAGTTTTTGAGCATTTATAGTTTTTATCCTCTTTAGTACCTCCTCAAACTGTATTGGAGGGATCTGTAATCCTTGAGAGGCGAGAACGTACTCTATGCCAAAATGCGTATCTGCAAATATTGCATAATCCTTGTACTTAAAGCCAAACCCCATTATCATATCTTATCCTCCTTAAGAAAATCGAATATCGTCGATCTTTTCTTAGTGGATTTTTTAATGATGTCATTCCTTATAAGGAATTCATTGTACAACTCGCGGTTCTTCTCTCTTATCTTTGGGAGGGCTAATTTTATTAATCTCCTTATTTTTTCTTCTGCCTCTTTGGTCACATGATAATATATAGTGTCCTTTGTGACATCATAGTCAGTATGGCTTACAAGTATCACTACTTTTCCCTCTCTATGTCTTCCAGTTCGCCCTTTCCTCTGTATAGTTCTTACTTTGGAGGGGATTGCCTCATAAAAGATTACGAGGTCAGTTTCTGGTATGTCTAATCCTTCCTCAGCGACAGATGTTGCGATGAGGACATTGTAATCTCCTCTTCTAAATCTCTCTATGACTTCAAGCTGTTCTCTCTGGGACATCCCAACTCCCTTGCGGTATCCCTGGCCAACGAAGAGTTTTGCTTTAGCATTTGGAACTTTTTCATTGATCACATGTTCTAAGTAGTTGGCAACGTCTCTATATTCTACAAATACTATAGCCTTCGGTATGCCCTCCTCATTTAGAGCTTTATTTAGGATCTCGATGATTTTATCTACCTTTGGATTTCTTTTGTTTTTTATTAAGTTATATGCAAGAAGAACTCTCTGATCGTTAACCATAAGGGCTGAACTCTTGTCTCCTCTCTTGAACAGAGACTCCTTTAGGTACTTAGTAGCGAAGTCAGGACCATGTCTGTCTAGGATTTCTATAGCATGATGAAGTCTAAGAGAAAGGCCAAGAAGCATCATGATTTTAGGTTTCTGTGGATTCTTAAAATCTGAAGAGGACACCTTCTCAAGTGTTTCGACGAGTTGTTTAACAGAGATTCGTGCGGGATCATCAATATCTAAAATGCCAAGGGACTTGAGGTTCCTGAGAATGCTCCTTAGGACGTCCAATAGAAGTCTTCTTGCCACTAATACATCTTTAGAGACTTCTACTCGTATTACCTCAATATTTTTCTTAAATATATATTTCCTGACCTCAAGGTCTCTTTCACTTCTAAACTCTATGTTATATATGCCAAGGTTCGTGCACACTTCGATGATGTCTTCTAAGCGGTTTCCTGGCGAAGCCGTCAATCCTAAGACGAGGGGGTACCAGGAAATTTCCCAATATTTCCTTGCAATTGGCACGTATGGATAATCCCCCACAGCTCTGTGGGCTTCATCGAAGACCACTATTGAATAAGACTCAAGAGGAACAAGGCCAGAATTGAGATCGTTCAAGACAACCTGAGGTGTTGCCACAACAACTTTGGCATGTGCCCAAAGCGATGCACGCTCTCCTGGACTTAAAAGACCGCTAAGAGACACAATATGGTCTCCGTCAATGTTTAGCACGTTTCTTAGAAACCTCGTGTGTTGTTCTACAAGAGGTCTTGTTGGGGCCATCATAAGAGCTCTTGTATTTTTATATCTGTAGAGTCTTTCGGCAATAACCATTGCTGCTATTGCAGTCTTTCCGAGACCTGTGGCTAACACTACTAATGTAGGGGCTTTAAGACATGCCTTGAAAATACTCACCTGATAGGTCCTCTCTTCCAGAGACCCATATCTTATCATAGGATGTTGAAAGTAGGAAATTTCTCCCATGGCTATTCCCTGCACATTTATTTCTGAGATTTTTCTTGAACTCGCTCGAAGATGGAAAAACGGGTATGAGGCGTGTGGTTTTATATCCATTGTGCTTTACGATCTTTTCCTTCCATTCCGTGTTCTCCCAGATGATGTCTATTGCCCTCTGAAGGATTCGCTTATACGCGGTGAGGAGGTCCTTCACGTCCCAGTCATGCTCCATCTTATACGTGAGGGCATTCCTCGCCTCCCCACTTATGGAGCTCATCCAGGGGACTAAATGAGACAAGCCAATAGTATTACTTAAATGTTACGATAATTACTAAATACGAAACAGCCTTGACAGCATGAAGGTAAAATTCCGTTGTTATAGTGATGGACCCTCAGACATAAACTATACTGTTAAATATTTAATCTCTAAATACGCGTATAAGT
>JAGGXY010000007.1:0-2619 GCA_021162855.1 Methanobacteriota archaeon | reverse complement strand
TACTCCATTCGGCCTAGAGGCTAGTGAGAATCCGCTAAGGAGCTCGTGATCCTGGATCTTGAGGATAACCCTCGCACTACAAGAGCACTCTACTTATCCTCGCAAGTACTAGAAACAACTAAAATAGATGGCCTATAGAATGGTATTTGTCTCTGATAACCTTTTCTTCATAGATTTTTGATTAAGAATTGAAATGAAATTTAAAACTCATATTAGAAGGCAAAGAACAAAAGAAAAAAAGAGATCACATGATGTCAACAACACCATGTTCATCTATCGTGAAGACAGCTTCCCTCTCTGGAAGATCTGGTGCATCATATACTCTCGCAATCCTTGTGTGCTGTTTCCCCTTCCTAAGACCTATACGGTAGGTCATAGCATGTCCAACTACATGCCCTCCGACAGGAGACGTGGTGTCTATACCAGGTATGAACGAATCAGGTCTAGAGTGAACTTGGTTCGTAACAACTACAGCAGCGTTGAACTTCTCAGCAAACCTTAAGAGATCATGGATATGTCTCCCAAGCTTCTGCTGTCTTTCTGCTAAGGTTCCACGACCAACATATTCAGCCCTAAAGAGCGATGTGAGGGAGTCTATAACAAGAAGTCTAACGTCATAATCCTTAGCTATTTCCTCAGCTTTATGTACCATAAGCATTTGATGCGAAGTCGTGTACACGCGAACCGTGTAAACGCGTTCCAAGGCCTCCTCAGGATCTAAACCCACATACTCTGCCATAGCTACAAGTCTTTCTGGTCTGAACGTACCTTCAGTGTCTATATATATTGCAGATCCATCCAGTCCTCCTTTGTCCTTAGGAAGCTGAACTGTGACTGCAAGTTGATGTGATATCTGAGTCTTTCCAGTGCCAAATGGTCCAAAGAATTCCGTTATAGCCCTGGTTTGAATACCTCCACCAAGAAGCTCATCAAGGGCCTTACATCCTGTGGTCAGCCTAGCAGCTTGCTTTCTCTCTTGAAGAACGTCCTTAGCTTTCTTGAACTCATCTAATCTAACAAGCTTTCTCGCTTCTTGAACTATCTTTTCGGCAGTAGAAAGAGGTATTCCTGCAGATTCCGAAAGCTCCTCTGGAGAAGAAACCGCAATACTCAGTATATCAACGTAACCAGCCTCTCTGAGCTTCCTTGCAGTAGCTTCACCAACGCCTTTTATGTCCGTGAGCTTGAACTCTTCTTCTTCGTATACATCTGCTCTTTCCTCGACTTCCATAGACTTCACCTCGATGACCTTAAAAACATATAAAACACGATTTTTAACACGAACACACTGAGACCTCGTGATAATCTATAAGGTAAAAGGGAGTTTCATAAAGGTTTCCAACCATGTTTTCTCTAAAGATACCCATACATCCTTATTAATGATTTATATTATATTGTCTCTTTTTCCGTAATAAAATAACAATAACCAATAAATGCAAGGGAGGCCACCACTCATGAAAGAAGATATTATCTCAAAGGTATTCAAATCAGAGATCTTCAGAAAAACCTATGAATTTGCAAAGAAACACTCTAAAAAAGGAGGAACCCATGGCTGGGATCATGTGCTTAGAGTTCTAGATCTTTCTATTAAGATAGGAATGTCCGAGGGTGCAGATGTAGAGGTACTGGCATTGGCTGCACTACTTCATGACATAGCAAGACCCCTCGAAGAAAAAGGACTCATAAAAGATCATGCAAGAGAAAGCGCAAAAATTGCAAAAGAGTTTTTGGACTCTCTCGGCTATGATAAATCGAATAAGGTATACGAGGCTATAATATCTCACAGCTTCAGCTCAGGTCTCAAGGCAAGAAGTTTAGAGGCTAAGATCCTCAGCGATGCCGATAAGATAGATGCAATAGGAGCAGTAGGTATTGCTAGAGTCTTCATGTATTCAGGAGAGCATGACAGGACTATTGAAGAATCAATAGAGCACTTCTACGAGAAGATACTTAAGCTTAAAGACCTAATGTACACAAAAACTGGCAAGGAAATCGCAGAAGAAAGGCATAGATTTACAGTAAAATTCATAGAGAGACTTAAAGATGAGCTTTCAGGTAAAAAATAAAATAAAGAGAAGAATTAGTTGAATAATTTTGATCGTGAAAAATTTGACCTTACAAATCGTGCATATCACTCAATAATCTCAGCAAACGCGTACTTGCTAAAAACTTTTGTAACACGCACCTTATGCGTCTCTCCCTCTTTAGAATTTGGGATAAACACTACAAACCCAGAGACTTTCGCAAAGCCATCTCCTTCTTTTCCAGTACCAACAATCTTAACCTCTAAAACATCGCCAACCTTTACAGGTCTTCTACTCTGTTGTAGACCTCTTTTAGCACGCTTTCTTTCGATATTTTCTTCAAACACACAACACACCTCTAAGAGACAATGCCATATTAACGGCATATCAGGTTAATATATTTTACCTCTTTTGAAAATAGTAAGACATATCAGTATTAAAAAGCACAGAATTACAGTCAGGGATTCCTTATATTACCTCCTCTCGGATCAACATTTCCTCCAAGCCCTCCTGAACGCGTTAGAGTAATCACTGGCCTCGTAAACTATGAAAAACGTCAATGGGAGCCTTAGCATCTTATTCCCATCAGCGTACT
>JAGGXY010000021.1:0-18451 GCA_021162855.1 Methanobacteriota archaeon | reverse complement strand
GGACCGCCTCCGTTCGGCCCAAAGGCCGATGAGAGTCCAGTCAAGGGAGCTCGTAGCCCCCGTGATGCTGGATCTTGAGGCCAGCCTCCTGCACCACAGGAATACTATACTTGATCTCTTAAGTGCTAAGAGTGCTTAAAGTTAGCAAAAGTGGGTACAGGAGGAAACGGTTCATAAACTAAGATATTAACACAAAAATAGGGTCAGTTCTGCTCAGAAGTATTATAATTTTACTTAGATATTTTAGCTTATTGGTGATGATCATGCCAAAGAGCGCAGTGATCGTTGTTGATATGATTCACGACTTTGTGGATGGCAAGTTCGGATCAAAACAGGCTCAGAATATCGTACCAAAGATCAAAAACTTAATAGATAGGGCTCGAGAGAAAGGAGTATTAGTGATCTACACGAGGGATTCTCATGAGAAAGATGATCCTGAAATTTCCATATGGGGAGAACACGCTATGAAAGGCACCAAAGGATCTGAAATCGTAGAGGATCTTTCTCCCACAGCAAAGGATATTGTGATCGAAAAAAGAACATACGATTCATTTTATAAGACACAACTGGAGGAAGTTCTGAAAAGAGAGGGAGTTGAAGAGGTATATATAACAGGAGTCTCAACGGATATATGCGTCCTTCATACAGCATTTGGTGCCTTTATAAGAGGATTTAGGGTGCACATAGTAGAAGACTGTGTAGCAAGTATTAACAAAGAGGATCATGAGTGGGCATTACGCTATATGAAAAGGGTTTATGGAGCAAAGTTAGTTAATTCGGAGGACTTGTTCAAATGAAGGGCAGATTTAATTCTGCAAGCTATGAAGAAATAAAGAAAGGACTAACAACAGACATATACTTCCTGAGAACTGTTAAGATACTTAAGAAAGAAGGCGTTAATCCAAGAGTTCTCGCAGAGTTCACAATGCATAGACCTCCAAGGAACTGGCCATGGGTAGTTTTTGTGGGATTGGATGAAGTCCTAGAACTCCTGGAGGGTATTCCTATAACACTTTACTCAGTACCAGAAGGAACCATTCTTCCATATAAGGACTCACAAGGCATAAAAGTACCTGTGATGTACATTGAAGGCAGGTATGCAGACTTTGCAATATATGAGACACCTATTTTAGGAATAATATCGCAAGCCACAGGGATCGCCACAAAAGCTGCTAGGATAAAGAAAATAGCGGGCGACAAGATTGTCCTCTCGTTTGGAATAAGAAGAATGCATCCCGCTATAGCTCCGATGATTGATAGGGCAAGCTACATTGGAGGTTGTGATGCTGTGTCCAGTGTTCTTGGTGCAAAACTCTTAGGACTAAAGCCCACGGGAACAATGCCTCATGCTCTTATACTCGCTTTAGGATCCCCAGAAAGAGCCTGGCTAGCATTCGACAAGCATATGCCAAAAGACGTTCCAAGGATTGCTCTTGTGGACACTATTTCAGATGAGAAGAGGGAAGCTTTAAGGGCTGCTGAGCTACTTGGCAAGAGGTTATACGGAGTACGCCTTGATACACCCTCGTCCAGAAGAGGTAACATGCGTGATATCGTAACAGAAGTCAGATGGGAACTTGACCTTATGGGATATAAACATGTCAAGATTGTTGTTTCTGGAGGTCTAGATGAAGATAGCATAGCGGAGCTCAGAGACGTAGCAGATGCGTTTGGGGTTGGTAGTAGCATATCCAATGCTCCTGCAGTTGACTTTGCTATGGATATTGTTGAGGTCGAGGGAAAACCCATAGCAAAGAGAGGAAAGCTTGCAGGAGCAAAAGTAGTTATGAGATGCAAGTCTTGTATGCACTATTTCGTGTATCCTAAGAGCAACTTCGAAAAGACATGTCCCATATGTGGTGGAGAGCTTGAAAACATGCTTGAAAAATACATAGAAAACGGAAAAATTATAAAAGAAGTTGAAGATCCAAAAGATATCAGAAAAAGAGTTCTAGAACAGATAAAGGCTATAAGCTTAGACTCATATCCATAAAGATGTTATTTTTTGCTTTCTAATACAGATTTCTTTAGTTTCTCAGCACGTTCCTTTGCAGTGTATCCTGTGACGATATCCAAAAATCTATTATATCTCCTGAGTGTTTCCAATGCCTCTTCCTTAGTGTATATCTCCTTTGGAGTGGTAGTTACCACAAGCGTCCTTTTATCCTTAAGATATATTTCTATCTTGGCAAGACTCCCAAAAGACGTATAATATTTTCCATCTCTCTCCTCAACGTACCCAAAGAAGTCTTCTATTATTTTCTTTAGTTTTTCACCTTCTATATGTTTGTAATGTCCTCTTTTTATTGGATACTCCCTAACCATAAGATCATCACCAATTGTCTTCACTAGCGTAACTAGCGTAGCTAAGAGGTCTTATAGGAGACATCCTAAGCCATGAAATCTCTGGAACATATATCTTTCTAATATCATCTAAACCTAATATAAGAGCAACAAGTCTTTCAAGGCCAAGTCCCCACGCAAGTACTCTTCCCTTAATGCCCAGGGGCTCTGTAACCTCCGGTCTAAATATTCCAGCACCACCTAGCTCTAACCACCTTCCCTTGAACTTCACAAAGATTTCAAGACTAGGCTCAGTGTACGGGAAGTATGAAGGTCTCACTCTCACGTCTTTAAATCCTAATCTACGATAGAACTCCTTAAGCACTCCTATAAGCATCCTTAGGTTAGCCTTTTCCTCAACTATTATCCCATCCACTTGTGTGAACTCAGAAAGATGTGTAGCATCTACGGCCTCCCTTCTGAAGACTCTTCCTATTATAAAGGCCCTGAGGGGGACCTCGTCAGGGTGTTCCGCAAGGTATTTTATCGTTACAGCAGTTGTGTGGCTTCTCAATAAGGCCTTTTCTGCAACTTTAGGATCCCACAAGTATTTCCACCCAATAGACCCAGTTTTTCCACCATTTTCATGAACTTCTTTTATTATAGAAGCAAGTTCACTATCGATCTCAAGCGTGAATGGTTCCTTCAGGTAATATGTGTCCTGCAGATCTCTTGCAGGATGATCTTGCGGAACAAAGAGCACATCCATATTCCAAAAGGCTGACGTCACGAAATCGCCTCTTATCTCCTTAAATCCCATTTCTAGAAATATCCTTCTGATCTTCCTTATTATATATGTCATTGGATGTATTCTACCTGCGTATACCATGCCAACATATCCTTCAAGTCCGTATCTTCTGAATTTAACACTTCTCCACGAGCCTGTTCTCAGCATCTCTGGTGTCAAGGCTCCTACTTCTATTTCAGAGGACTTTAGAACATCTTTACCAAGTTCTGTGATCTCAACTATGATCTTTGGTTTAGAAACTATTTTAATCACGTTTTTCCTCGAACTTAAGTCTTTTAGAAGCTTTTTATCTATACTTTCAATAGGGATACTACCTCTTTCCTTTATCTTAAGGAGTAGCTTTTCATCTTTGCCTAAAGAGTTTATAGCTTTCTCTCCTAATTCTGTAATGATCAAAACTTTATCTTCACCTTTTTTCTCCATTTTTGCCCAGCCCTTTCTTAGTACCCACCCGATCGCTGGAGATAATATCTTATTATCCATATCTACGAGACCTTTAAGATCCTTTATTGGAATCTCTTTTCTTTCGTACAGCACCTTTAGGATCTTCCTTTCTGGAAGACCCTCTTGACAGTACTTTACTCCTTCCTCATCAAGAATTACGTACTTCTCTTCGAGTTTTTTGACCTTAACAAGACCCTTTGTCTCTAGTTTTGCAATTATCGCTGCTGCTTCGCTCTTGTCTTTAAGCCTTACATCCTTGACAATTTCATCAATAATACATTTTTCAAGCCTTTCAAGAGCTCTTAAGACATCTAGTTCCTTTGGGCTAACAGAGGGAATTTCAGTCATATCTTACTACCTCTTTTATGACCTTTTCGTCTATCATAGACATTTTCTCACGAATATCTTTAAGCAATGATTCCAAAAGTTCTGCTGCTTCTCTTTTACAGTGACCACAAAGCCTCTCTCCCTTTAGACACTCTTCTCTGATTCTCAGGAGTTCAGTATCGTCTTCAACAAGATGATATGCGTAAAGCTCGTACACTGGACATACGTCTGGATTTCCACCATACTTTCTTTGTTCCTCTGCAGTAACTCTTCCTCCAGTGACTGCACGGAATACCTTCTTTTTAGCTTCTTCAATTTCATCCGTTAGAAATATTGCAGTCTCAGGCTTTGAGCTGGACATCTTAGATCCTGTGAGCCCTCTCATAAGCCTGTGATAGGTTGCTGAGGGTTTGAAAAGCGCAAAGTCATTCACTGGCCTTTCTATATTTGTAATAACTTTTTCAATAATATACTCATCTTCTCCATTTACTCCATAAACTTTGATAACGCCATATGGTATGTTTACATCCAAATCGCTATAACCGTACTCCCTCAAAACCTTTTCAACCTTTTTAAGCAATTCCTTCATACTTCTGTCACTCAAAGTTACCATCACACCATCCTCGAACTTCCTAACGTTAAGCACCCTTGACCTGTTCACGAGATCTCTAGATAGCCTTATATGAGGATCCTGATCAACACCTACCGGAACGATCGTTGGTCTTGGTTTATATCTCCTCCACTGAACGTGGAGTATGTCCCCTGCTTGTATTAACGGTACCATGACATGTCCAACGCTTGTCGATTCCTCAAATCCGTATATAGAAGCCATCTCTCCTAATTTCACTTTTGTTGCAAAATATATTGCCATATCAAGTATGTCTTTTCTCTTTGATTGAAAGTAGAACTCTGTTCTCTCAGGATCTAGCCCTAATGCTATTGCTGCTTTTACATATTCGTTTATTCCTATTTCATATCCTTTGCTAAGAGGCATTCCTCTAGCTGCCAAGGCTTCTAAGTCTGCTATTGTTATTATAGCATCAGCTCCTAAAGACTGGTAATATGCTATCTGTTCGAATGTCATCTTATGCCCAAAGTGAACACTCCCAGATGGTGAAAAGCCCGTGAGGACCACGAACTCTTCACGTTTTTTAATTGCTCCAAGAATCACTTCGAAACCCCTATGGCCAAATATAATACCCCTTGTGAAGAACCTGTGGGTCCTGGGTAACATGTCAACAAGCTCTGACATGGGTGATATTCCAAACTCCTTTATGAGTCTCTCGTAGTTTTCGTATACGCTTGATCCCCAGGGATCGATTCTCTCTGGCATCATATCACCTCAATCCAACTAAGGTTTAATGTATTCTACAGAAATATAGTCTACTTTTTCGTCCTCTAAAGAGGTCACAGCCAGGAGCAGTTTCTTATTTACACTATGGGCAAGCCTCACCATACTACTAATAGCATATGGTCTCAAATTGTCTTTGGATGTGACAACATTGACTAAGTAATTAGAGTGTGTCTCATTTGGATTATCTTTGTAAACCCTGAAGTGAGCACCATACTTGAATCCAGATTTTACGACATGCCCTCTAAGCTTTAAATCTTTATATACGAGATATTTTGCCACAATGCTCTTATCATACATGTGAAGTCTTCTCAAGATAGTATCCATGATTTTCTGATGATCTGTGGTTATAATGCTATTTTCTCTGAGAAACTCAGTCTCTAAAGGTGAAAGTATAAGCATGCCAAATAACCTCTTTCCAAAGAACGTTTCCTCGAGTTCTTTACATGGTTGAGTCACTATCATTCTATCACCAATGAACTTTCCCTCAAAAGTACCTTCCGGGATCTCGGACATACCACCCCTAGGATCTACCTTCTTGACAGCATAATATACTATTTCTCCTTCTTCATCTACGATTCCTATGAGAAACTGCTTTTTGTTATATAAAGCACTATTTAGAAAGTACAAAAGTTCTCCAACATTTATGTCTTCGTAGTCCGAGTAGAGTTTTATTCTTATCTTAGGAACTCCTGCTCCAGGCTTCTCAGACTTCTTCCAAAGTGATATATCATATGGCTCAGGACCTACATGACCTTTATACGTTCTTCTGCCAATAAGATCTATAAGAGCAAGGATCCTCTTAAATGTATTTGGATTTTCGGAGGTTTTATCCCAGATCTCATTTAACACGTTTTTCTTAAGCTTAATTCTTCCCATCAAGTACAAAGCTATAGTCTCCTCTGGTGAAAGCACAAGTTTACCGTTTTCTAGGAGGCCAAATCCTGTAAGTCTCCATATTTTCTTACATTGTTCTCCACTAAGAACAACTTTATTACTTAATAACGATACTTGAACCATCGCTGCCACCTATAAGTTAATTGTCACGCGCGAGCTTGGAAGTAACACTCTTAGAGGGATAAGATATTATATTTAGGTTAGCCTTATACTTTTAAGGACATCTCATAAAGCTCATATTACACGTCCTAAAAATATGTGGACTCTCTTACGAATTACGATTATAGAGGTGATTAACGTATGAGTAAAAAAAGACCTGAAATAGAAATAAGAAGCACGGACACCAAAGAAGGCGTGGAAGAAGTCATAAGAGTACCACTCCCAGATAGGGATAACGGAGAGATGTTTGCTATAGCTAGGGAAATGCTTGGTGGGAATCATCTCAGAGTTATCTGTGAGGATAAAAAGGAAAGGCTTGCAAGAATACCAGGAAAGATGCTTAAGAAAGTGTGGATAAAAGTAGGAGATCTACTTATAGTTAAACCATGGGAGTTTCAGGATACCAAAGCAGATGTAGTCTTCCGATACACGAAAGTACAAGCATATAACCTCAAGAAAAGAGGCCTCCTTCCTGAAGTACTCGAGCTACAGTTAGAGTGTTAACGGTGAGAGGCACTCATGAGCATTGGATTTGAAGAAAATGAAACGTTGGAGGATGAGGCATTCGAGGTTGACGAAGAACTCTTGAGGCAGGTGTTCCCAAAAAGATTTAGGAAAGAAAAAACTATAGAGGACAGAGAGATAGAGAACTGGGTATTTGATAAACCAACGCTTATAGCGCTTGCAAAACTTATAAACAAGGGCTATTTATCTGAACTTGTTTCAACGATTTCAATGGGAAAAGAAGCAAACGTGTTTAGGGGGAAAGACTCTGCTGGTTTTCCTGTGGCTGTTAAAATCTACAAAAAGGACACTACCCTTTTCAAAGACATGATGCCATATATAGATGGAGATCCCAGGTTTAAGAGAATAAAAAAGAAGAGAGCACATATAGTTTATACATGGTGCCAAAAAGAGTTCAAAAATCTCCAAGAGTTCTACGAGATAGGAATTCCCGTACCAAAACCCTTTGCATATAGAGATAATGTTCTTGTCATGGAGTTCATAGGGATAGATGACCATCCAGCACCAAGACTTAAGGACATTGTAGTAGAAAACCCCAAAGAAATGCTTGAGTCTATAATAGAGGACATAAAGAGACTTTACGACAATGGATTCGTCCATGCGGATATGAGTGAGTATAATATACTTGTAAAGGATGAGACAGAGTACTATATCATAGACGTCGGTCAGGGAGTTCCTCTTGCACATCCTATGGCATATCGTTGGGTTGTGAGGGATGTACTTAACATTGTCAATTACTTCAATAGACGATATAAACTCGGATTAAACCCAAAAAAGTACGTTATAGATGTTATTGGCGAGGAAATACTTGCTAGTTACCTAGTGCAATAACATTTAACACCTTAAAAAGTACACCAAATTGTAATATAGTGTTATCTTATACTACCTGTGTGATAAACGTATAATATTTGAGATTGGTGACATGAAATGTTCTTTCTTAAGGTACCTATCGAGCGTGTTCCAGTACTGATTGGAAAGGAAGGAAAGGTCAAGAAATATCTAGAAGAAATAGCCGGGATAAAACTATACATAAACTCAAGGACAGGAGATGTTACTATTGATCCACAGGATCATCCTTATGAAGCACTTAAAGTAAGAAATGTCGTTATGGCAATAGGCTATGGGTTCTCCCCAGAAAACGCAATGAAGCTCTTAAACGATAACTACATAATGGAGGTCATTGATATAAAGGACTTCACAAGAAAGAAGAGCAGAATGGTAGAACTTATTGGAAGAGTTATAGGAACACGTGGTAGAGCAAGGAAGGAAATAGAAGAGCTTACAGACACTAACATCAGCGTATATGAACACTACATTGCAATAATAGGAGAATATGAGAATGTAGACATCGCTAGACGAGCAATTGAAATGCTACTCAACGGATCAATGCATCAAACCGTGTATAGATTCATAAGAGAGGAGAAGAGAAGAAGGATGTATCGAGATGTTGGAGTATATGCTTATTACGAGATGATAAACAAAGAGCCTTGAGGTAGGGGGTTGTATCATTAGTATGGGTTTGGATTGATTATAGGGAAGAAAGATCACAAGTTCCTAAGTATCTGAGGCTTTTTGGTGCATATATTATTGTTGATAACCTTCCTGTTGGAGATTATGCTGTTAGTAAAGATGTTATCATAGAACGAAAGACAGCTGATGATTTTATCTCTTCCATAATAGAAGGACGTCTTTTTGAGCAGATAGAGAAACTGAAGAACGTAAAGAAGGCGTACATAATCATTGAAGGAGACTATAAAGAAGTACTATCATTTAGGAAGTTTTCAGACAATGCCTTTTGGTCATCCTTAATAAGTATAACAGAACAAGGGATTTTTCTTGTGTTTACCCAAGGACCTGAAGACACTGCAAGGTTCATTTACAACTTAGGAAGAAGAGTACAGATCCTAGGAACTCCGAAAGAAGGTTCCATAAGGACTTCTATATCTAAAAAGACCAAAAATGATTACCAAATAGCCATTGAAGTCCTAACATCACTTCCACATATAGGACAAAAAAGGGCTGCAGAGATCTTAAGGGTATTTGGAAGTCTAAGGAACTTCTTTTCTGCAAGACAAATCGATTTCGAAACTGTATTTGGAGAAGAAGTTGGAAAAAGACTTTATGACCTTATAAATAAAAACTTTAAGGAAAAATCCAAGAAAAAGAGCTTTAGCCTTCTTGATTTTGAAGACATTGAAAGAGGTTCGAAAGAAGTCTAGGAGGTTAATTATATTAGGCTAGGGTCACATACCTAATTCTTAGATGATGACTAGGAGGTGATCTGAGCTAAGTGCAATGATGACGTTTCAGCATGCTGAAGAGCCATCAGTGACCGGTATCATGTTGCGCCCTTTTTATTTGTATTGTTATATAATTTTAACATAAATGTCCATTGGCATCTGCATGCTCATCTAGTCAGTATCAGGGGAAAATCCCTATGGTATTAATCAAGCCATTCCCAACAATATTTGAGCTGTACAATAATCCACACAAAGGCTTTTACCTTCATAGCCTTTAGATCTTAGTACTAACCTCTCTACACAATATTAGCATTACAATACCTACGCTAGACATAAGGGATATTTAGGACGCTCTATTAGTTAAAGATACCTTAATACGTGGTCTGAACGACAATCAATTTACCATGCACCATCATGGCGTGCTTAAAAGAGTGATAGAGCCAAAACTTATATACAGGCTATCGCGTCTCACCATGCTCTGATGAGTCTTGCAGAAAAGCTCACTTTGCGAAGTATTAGCACAAAGTGGTCTTCCCTCATGGCAATAAGAGCACTGGTCTAAGCCCTGAGGGAATTTCCTAAATAAAAGACTCAAACAATTGGACTTGGCAACCACCCATGAGATCACCGTAGTAGCGAGATGCAGGTGGTTGAGGTGGAGCTCTTCCACCGTGACTGCAAAATATGCATAATAAAGGAGGAACGGATATGCGATGACACCTGATGAGAATCCATTTGATAAGTTTCTCCAGTCTAAGAAGAGTAAGATATTTAAGAATAAAGATGCATTACTTCACACTTATACCCCAGAACGTTTGCCTCACAGAGATGAACAAATAAACGCACTTGTGGATATCTTAGGAGTAGCCTTAGAGGGCTCTGTACCCAAGAACATAATGGTTTATGGTATGACAGGGAGTGGTAAAACTGTTACTGTGAAGTATATCCTCAAAAAGCTTGAGGAAAAAGCAGAAGAGCTTGGTGTTCTTGTGAGAGGCATATACATAAACTGTGAGGTAGTTGATACCCCATACAGAGTCCTTCAGACGATAGCTAATAACCTAATAAGCGACTGGGAAGAAAGAATACCACCTACAGGACTTCCCACAGATGAAGTGTACACGAAGCTTATAGAAATACTTGAGAAATACGGTGGTATTGTAGTAGTAGCACTTGATGAGATAGATAGACTTGTGAAGAAGAGTGGAGACAGCGTTATATATATGTTAACCCGTATAAACGAGAGCCTAAAGAACTCAAAGTTATCCCTTATAGGTATTGCCAATGATATAAACTTCGTTGACCTCTTAGATGTGAGAGTGCGCAGTAGTCTCGTGCATGAGAGGATCCTTTTCCCTCCCTATAATGCTAGACAACTTGAGGACATCCTTAGGGATAGGGCTAAGATAGCATTCTATGAAGGCGTCCTTGAACCGTCAGTCATACCCTTCTGTGCGGCCGCATCTGCAAGGGAATATGGTGATGCTAGAGTGGCACTTGACTTACTGAGGACAGCTGGTGAAATAGCAGAGAGAAACGGAGAGAGCAAAGTCAGGGAAGGACACGTACGACTTGCTATAAAAAGACTTGAAATGGATACTGTAATAGAAGCCATAAAGACGTTACCAACCCATGGCAAAGCTGTGCTTTATGCCCTTTATAAGAAAACCTTAAGTGAAATGCGCAAAGGAAAGAAATTCTCAGAGATAGAAACTACCACTGGGGAGCTATATCAAGAGTACCTTAATGTTTGTTATTTTCTTGGGATACCGCCAGTTACTCAAAGGAGATTCACAGATTTCGTTTCATATTTGGATGAGATAGGACTCTTGAATGCTAGAATAGCTTCTAGAGGGCGCTATGGAAGAACTAAGATAATTAAGCTAGCTTCTGATGTGAGTTATGTAGAAGAAGGACTAAAGAGTGATCCAGAGTTCAGCAGTTTATTCGTGAGAAGACCTGTGCAAACCTCGTTAGAAAAGTACTTCTCATCTCTGTAGTGGTCAGCTCATAAGATATCTCCTCTTCTCAAGCCAAAGAGTTATCTTTTTGTACACTCTTATAAGTCCTTCTATAATCAGGGGAGATGAAAATATAAGAGCATAAAAGACACCTCCAAGGATTTTACATAACAAAGGTATCTTGTTGACGTACTCTGAGCCTATAAAGTATAGTTTCAGGATACCTAAGTAAGGAATCTCTAGACCCACTTTTGCAACAATCCATTCAGGCCTTATGGGCATGTGGTAAGATATACTGACCTCTTGATCTGTAAAATCATTGTTATCTCCTTTTGTGATAAACCCACTACAAGGAGCTCTCCAAATACCAGTCGAGTCTATGATTACATCTCCCTTGTTTACCCACTTTATTGCCCTATGGACGATTAAAACAGAACCATTATACCTTCGATATACTATCACATCTCCGAAGTCCCCAAAAGACTTATATCCTATTTTTCTGCCTTTTTCCCAAGTAATGATCTCACTCGGATCCTTTATTACTTTGAGCACAACTATATCTCCAGGCTCCAGTGTTCCAATGTAAAAAGGACTGTTATCTATGTGCATCATGCTTGTGGACTCAACAACTGCTAAGGGCTGTGGCCAGACACCTGAGTATGCATATATTGCACCCAAAAGTATTGAAAAAATAATAAGAGCGTCTATGCCAGGATTTTTGAGTATTTTCTTAATAAGGCTTTTGACATTCATCATGATGCCTCCTTAAATGTATTACTAAGATGCCCTACATATTACTTTGAGGATCGTAAGGATTTCATACATGTACGAAACATAATCATAATAAGTGACAATTCTTCCAAAGGGTCTTTATTAGCTTTATTAAGTAGCGAATTAGTCTAAGATTTAAAGTTGAAGCATAATTTATAGTTTGAATAAACACTGGAGAGCTCTATAAGTCTTGATGTTTTAAAAATGATAGGAAAAAGTTAATAACCTTAAGAAATTCCAAACGCCAGCTAGAGGCGTTACCTTGCCCAAAGGGGGCATACTTGTGTATAATATCACAGGGGATATGATCTCCAGGAGACTTCGAAAGGAAATCTCAAAAAAGTTTGCATCAGTCGGATTTGCATTAAGTAAAAGTGGTCTTCAAAAACTTTTAGAATTAAATATTCTTGATGACGAATTGGATAAATTCATAGAAAAGATAACGAAAGGTTATTTTTCAAGAAGAGAAAGGATTTTGCACTCAGACGATATAGAAGCTTTATTTAACGGAAAAACTCCAAAAAGGGAGTACATTTATAAGGAACCACAGCTGAAACCTGCAATTGAAATATATAAAGAGAATACTCTATCTAAGCAAGAAGCTCCACAGGTAGATACTTCCAATACAGAATTTACAAGTAGTGAAACCATAGAAGATCTCAAGGTTCATTCACTAGGCACTAAGCATCCTGAAAAATGCCAAGAGAGTATATCTCTTGAAGGTCCTTCTAATAAATGTATTTCTTCTGATATTGAAAACCAAACAACTGTTAACACACATAATGTAGGCGTTACACAAACCTTATATAATGATATCGCGTCAGACATCGTGATAAAAAGGTCACCTGACGGAGGAGTTGCTATCGAGGTTTTGGAGGAACCTATGCCAAATATATCAGAAACTGGAATACTATTAGACAGGTTATCACCATTTAGCAAGCTCCCAGAGATCTTATTCAAAAAAACTCTTCAGGGTGGAGAGATAAAAACAGAAGAGTATGATTTTTCTGTTAAAACTACAAGGAAAAGAAAACCAAGAGAAGAATTCGATGCAGAGTATAAACTTATCCATTTTGAGCCTCAGAAAATGTTCTCCAGAGGAGTTGAAGATGACTTCATAAACCTCTTCAAGAGCCGATATGAAAAGCTAAGAAAGTACATTATTGAAAGGGTTCAAAGAAAAAAGGCATTAAACCCTAAACTAAAGGATGCAAGAATATTACAATCATCAGAGATCCCCATCATGAGCAACACTCCGGTTGTTTTCATAGGTATTGTTAACAACTTTAAAGAACTCAAACAAAAGGACTCCTACATAATAGACATGTTTGACTATGAAGGAGAAATCATTGTCCATGTAAAGAAAAAGCGTGGAAACCTTGTCCTATATCCTGGAGACGTTATAGGAGTTATAGGCAAGGCAAAAAGATCTTCAGGAAAAATCATAATGTACGTAGAAAGTGAAGACTTTGTTATCTTCCCAGAAATAAAACCAAAGAAGTCTATTTCAGAAGTTGACATCCTTAAGGAACTTCCAGACTTTAGAATAGCAGTAACATCAGACATCCATGTTGGAAGCAAACACTTCATGGAAAAGGCTTTTGTGAGGTTCATAGACTGGCTAAATAATTCAGAAGAGGCGTCAAATATTAAGTTCTTGATAATTCCAGGTGATCTTGTTGATGGTGTAGGAGTATACCCTAATCAAGAAAAAGAGCTCGAAATATTGGACATATACAAACAATACGAGAAACTTTCTTCATATCTCGATGCAATAGATGATTCCATAGAAATTATAATAACCCCAGGAAATCACGACATCGTGAGGCCTTCTTTACCACAACCTCCACTGCCTACTGATGTTATAAGTAAAGCATCAAGAAAAATTGTGTCCGCACCTAATCCCTCTCTTGTAGAGATGTGGGGAAAAATGCGAATACTAACACTTCATGGAGTTCCACTCGAGGACATAATAGCTACAACACCAGGCCTTACACATGAGACTCCTACAGATGCAATGAAGATACTTCTTGATAGGAGACACCTTGCTCCATGCTATGGTGATAAAACACCAATACAGCCCCTGCCTGATGATCTATTAGTTATAGAAGATGAAATCATACCAGACATGTTCGTTACAGGACACGTACATAGATTTGAGTACAAGGTCTATAAAGGAATACTCCTAATAAACGGATCAACGTGGCAGAAACAGACACCTTATCAGAAGACCCATGGGATTAACCCAGTTCCTGGACGTGTTGGCATCATAAATTTAAAGAGCTATCTTCTTGGCAATAAAGATTACATTATTGTGAAAAACTTTGGTGAGTGATGATGAGCGTTCAAAGACCTTATACTGACGAAGATATCAGAAGATACTTTGAGATGTTACACGAAGAGCTCGAAAGGGCATATAAAATAGCAGAAAAGGCTAGACAAAAAGGATATGACCCTGAAAGATTTGTGGAAGTTCCAAAGGCCGAGGATCTTGCTGCAAGAGTTGAAGAATTAGTAGGGCCTAAAGGCGTTGCAAAGGTCATAAGAGAGCTTACTTCCCAAGGCATCGAAAGAGAGCTCATAGCGTTTAAAGTCGTTGAGATGATTGCCAATAAGAAGTTTGACGAATTGAAAAATGTTGATGATAAAAGAGTTCTACTAGAAAAGGCCATTAGGACTGGGCTAGCAATATTAACTGAAGGAATTGTTGTAGCACCAATAGAAGGAATTGCAGACGTCAAAATAAAGAAAAATCTCGATGGAACTGATTACGTTGCCGTTTATTATGCTGGACCAATAAGATCTGCTGGAGGTACTGCTCAAGCATTAAGTGTTCTTATAGCTGACTACGCAAGGAGACTTTTAGGTATAGGAAGATACACACCCACAGATGATGAGGTAGAAAGATACAAAGAAGAAATAGGCTTATACAAGATAATACAGCACCTTCAATATGAACCAAGTCCTGAAGAAATAGAACTTGTTGTTAGAAACTGTCCAGTATGCATAGATGGTGAGGGAACAGAAGATAAAGAAGTCTCAGGATATCGAGACCTTCCTAGAGTGGAGACAAACAAAGTACGTGGGGGAATGTGTCTCGTAATTGCAGAGGGTCTTTGTCTTAAAGCATCAAAGCTCAAAAAATATGTAGATAAACTCGGAATAGATGGTTGGGAGTTTCTCGATAAGATAATAGATATTCAATCTCACCAAGAGGAGTCTGGAGAAGAAGAAATTGATGAAGAAAACGAAGAATATGAAGAAGATGTTGTAGACAACATCGAAGAGCTAGAGTCCAAGTATCTTAGAGATATCGTTGCTGGAAGACCTGTTTTTGCTCATCCTGGATTTAAGGGAGGATTTAGACTAAGATATGGCAGAGCTCGCACTGGAGGAATTGCAGGGACTGCAATTCATCCCGCCACGATGTATATTTTGGAGGAGTTCATAGCAATAGGAACACAGCTAAAGATAGAATTTCCAGGAAAGGCCACTGTAGCCACGCCCTGTACATCAATAGAGGGCCCAATAGTTCTTCTCAAGGATGGATCTTTAGTACAGGTAAACAGTATAGAAGATGCTAAAATGTTCGTAAAGCAGGATTTAATAGATAGAATAATCGATCTTGGAGAAATCCTCATACCGTTTGGAGAATTCCTTGAGAATAATCATGAGTTATTACCAGGAGCATACTGTGAAGAGTGGTGGATACAAGAAGTTAAAGAAAAGCTTGGAAACATAAATGAAGAAGAGTGGTTAAGAATAAACGACCCATTTGAGGCCTTTTACAGGTCAGAAGAATATCAAATCCCATTGCATCCAAGATTCCTTCTTTTCTGGGGAGATATTACTGTTCAAGATGTAGACTTTCTTAGAGAGTATATAATTAAGAATGGTGAATGGAAAGACGATAAGTTATTCATAAAAAAGGATAAAAAAGTAAAGGAAATATTAATAGAGCTTGGAGCTCTTCATAAAGAGGAAAATGAGTATATAGTAGTTGAAAAAAGATTTTCTTATCCTCTTTTAAGAGGTTGTGGCTTGGACTTAAATGGAAACGTCATCGTAATCTCTAAGGAAAGAGTAGAGTTTGCTCAAAACAGTAGGGACAACATCTTAAGATATGTCTCTGCACTTTCTGGAGTAGAGATCAAGAATAAAGCACCAACTCGTGTTGGAGCAAGGATGGGAAGACCTGAAAAGGCTAAGGAGAGGAAACTTAAACCACCAGTCCATGGATTAGTACCTGTAGGACTCATAGGAGGCAGTACAAGAAGCATAATAAAGGCACTAGAAAATGGTGGAAAAGTGATAACTGAAGTATCTCTACGTGTTTGTGAACACTGTGGTTATAAGACTCCCTTTCCAAGATGTCCAGCATGTGGTGGTTCTACAAGACCTATAACAAGTTCTCCCGTAAAAACTACCGTAGATTTAAAATTCACTATAGAGAACGTTACAAAAAGGCTGAAGACACCCCTTCCGAGAGAGGTTAAGGGAGTGCGAGGTCTTAACTCACGACTGAAAATACCAGAACCAATTGAAAAAGCTATACTAAGGGCAAAACATGGTGTTTATGTCTTTAGGGACGGTACCATAAGATTTGACATGACAGATGCTCCTTTGACACACTTTAAGCCTAAAGAAATAGGTGTCAGCGTGGAGAAACTCAAAGAGCTTGGCTACGATAGGGATTATCTCGGGAACGAGCTAGTTTCAGATGAACAAATAGTACCCCTTTTTCCTCACGACATAATAATTTCTAGACAGGCTGCAGAATATCTCGTGAAAGTAGCGAAGTTCATAGATGATCTCCTTGTAAATTTCTACGGATTAGAGCCCTTCTATAACGTTAAAAAACCAGAGGATCTCATAGGCCATCTTGTTATAGGTCTTGCTCCTCATACATCTGCTGGAGTCTTAGGGAGGATAATAGGATTTACAGATGCAAGAGTGTGTTTTGCACATCCGTACTTTCACACTGCGAAGAGGAGAAACTGTGTTGCACCAAAAACAGAGATTTATGTCATAGACGAAGAAGGTTTGCACATTAGAAAGATAGAAAACCTATACTACAAGATACCAAAGGAACCTATTGAACTCGACGACTTCGGAACCTTTGGAAAAGCTCCAGATAATATGTACGTGATTTCTATAGATGAAAATGGAAGGCTAATGCGGGGAAAGATAAAATATATAACAAGATCCAAAGCGCCAGAACATATGATTAGGATAAAAACTCTTTATGGTCGTAGCATTGAGGTAACACCTGAGCATAGACTGTTGATATATAGAAATAACAGAATAGAGGAAATAACAGCAATGGAAGCAAAGATAAACGATGAGCTAATTGTTTATGGAAAAGACATGGAAAAAGTTTTGGGAGACATTTCTAGAGATCCTATTGTAGAAATAGAAATTGTAAAGCCAAACTATGAGTGGGTATATGACATAGAAGTTGAAGAACTTCATAATTATGCCATAAACGATTTCGTATTCGTTCATAACTGTGATGGAGATGAAGATTCCATAATGCTTCTGCTTGATGGCCTCATAAACTTCTCAAGGCATTATCTGCCAGAGAAAAGAGGAGGGCTTATGGATACACCGCTAGTATTAACGACGAAAATAGATCCAAGTGAAGTAGACAAAGAAGTTCAGAGTATGGATCTTATGAAAAGATATCCATTAGAATTCTATAGAGCAACTTTAAAGAGGGCTAATCCAAAGGATCTTGAAGGATCAGTAATAGAAACTGTAGGCACTCGTTTGAAAAAAGGTAAAGACCTTTATGTAAACCTGTGGTTCACACATGATAATGGAGACATAGGACTTGGCCCTAAGGTGACTTCATACTCAGACCCAAGTATAAAGAACATGCAAATGAAAGTAGAAAGGCAAATGATGTTAGAGAGAAAACTAAGAAGTGTGAATCCAGATGACGTGGCTAGAAGACTCATAGACAAACACTTCATAAGAGATATCTCAGGAAACCTTAAGGCTTTTTACACGCAAGAGTTCAGATGCACTAACTGTAATGCAAAGTTCAGGATTCCGCCACTTAATAACACATGTCCAAACTGCGGAAAGAAAGGCTCTATAGTTCTTACAGTTAAACAGGGAAGTGTTGAAAAGTATCTTGGTATTGCAAGGAAGCTCGCAGAAGAATATGACGTAGGCATATACTTAAAGGGGAGAATAGAGGTCATTTCTGGACAGATATCAGCCACATTTGGATTGTCAAAAATTAGCTTATTTGATCTTGATTCAAAGAACAGTAAGAAGAAGGCAACAATAGACGATTTGTTTACCAACTGACATCCTTCTCGTCTTGGCACTTCGCAAAGACTTTGTAAGATTGATTTGTGCCTTAGTTAAGGAGTTTATATTTTATTACCTGTTCTGGTTAGCCGTAACTTTTGCAATGGCTAACCTTCCCTCCCTTGGCTTCATTGGAGGATTCTCGGAAGCACGCGAGCCCCACATATCGGGGGATCATCACATTATAATGAGATAAGCTCTGAGAATGTTTTAAAATTGCAGGGGACCATGAGTGTCAAACTTTACGCTTTTTTACCATCTACAAAACAGCACACGGAACACGCCTCACGTGGGATGAGTATTATCCCGCCTCTGCTGGCTATCCTGCCGTCATCGAGGTGGTCTTATCCAGTATTTATCCCTC
>JAGGXY010000100.1:0-6829 GCA_021162855.1 Methanobacteriota archaeon | reverse complement strand
GTTTATATGTGTTATTACATTTTCTTCTAATTTTACAAGAGTCTTTTGGATTAGAGAATACATAACGGTCTCTGGGGGTAGGTACTCCTCATACCATAGCGCTCCTTGGACAACAACCTTTTTATCGTTGAGTCTAACTCTAGCAATTACTTGTGTAGCATTTCTAACAAAGCTCGAAAATAATGAATCCGATACTATAACTAACCTTTCTCTGAGAATATCCTCACTAATGTTAACGCAATGAGCAAGGTCTTCAATGCATAGATTACATACTTTAGCCTTCACCATTATTTCCTCGAGATAAATTTCAAGTTCTTGTGCTTCTGATCCTATCACAACAGCCCTATAGTTATTGAGTACTTTCTTTATATCTTTAATTTTGTTTATGTTAAGGATGCCTCTATTGTCTTCTCTTAGATTTAGACCGACTGCAGTTATGTCCTCTACGAGTCTCATTAATGCTAATGGACATGTTATCCAAACGAAAACTTTTGATGCACTTTTTACAGGAAACAGTAATATTCTTGCATCAGAGAAGCTTATAGCACCAGTTTCTTTTTCTGAACTTCCAGGTTCTGGTCCAAAGACTCTTTTTATAGTTTCTTCCTCAAGTTTAAGCACGTTCTTACAAAAACTCCTTAAGGCACCCTTTATGCTACTTCCGTATATCGTGGGCCATCCAGTATGTTTCTCCCTTTGTATTGGCAGATCTATGGGACTCATTACTTCTGGACCAGCTCCTGCATGTACGGGAGTTAACGCGCGAAAGAACATCAAAACTCCAGAAAAAGTATCTTCAGATGGTACATTCAACAGACATCACCTCCCGGCAAGACAAGATACGTATTTATTGGAAGAGGACAGTCACAATCACGTGCTACAGGAATGTCCCTAACTTTGTAAAAAATGGAATCTCGAAGAACATGAGCACTTTTATCATCCACACAGTATGTTGAGCCAGGGTAGACGTAGTATCCTAAAAACTCAGCTCTCTGGCTCTTAAGGCTCCACCCAGACATGTAAGTAAGCGAGGTAATTATAGATCTCTCTTGATTAGCCCACTCTGGATACGAATAATAAAAACCATTCCTGTGGTATTTGGCATAAGTTATCAAAGAGAGCTTTGCAGGCTTGATTTCAGGGTTCCCATACATCTCCACATCTCTTAAGACTGACTTGACAACTGCAATCCTTCCTCTACCACCAAGCTTCACTTGTTTGTTTTTTAATTCATTTGCAATATCCTCTTTGAGATCTGCCATTATCCATATGCTAGTGTCTTTCTTTGGTCTAATAAACGTAGCATTGTAGAGGTAACCCTCTTTGGTAATTTTATTATCGCCAAGTGCTATACCTGTTCGAAGTTCTCTAGTTAATATTTCATCGAGTGAAATTACAGTCTCTGAGTTCCTGCGCTCTAAAGCTTTTATAATGTCGTCGGTAACATCTTTACCGTATAAAATATTTCTGACCCCTTTTTCAGTTATCAACAAGTTCCTAAGTCTGTTCTCTAGGTCTTTAATCCTGCTAAGCTTTTCATTTTTTACATAAGCGAATGTATATCCCCCGATTCTCCCAAAGTGAAATATTAAACCTACTGGAAAGGGAAACAGAAGTTCACCCTCATGTGACCATCCATACGCTATGATTCTTGAATGGA
Source organism: Methanobacteriota archaeon (assembly GCA_021162855.1). GTDB lineage: Archaea > Thermoplasmatota > B47-G6 > B47-G6 > B47-G6 > B47-G6. The sequence goes on along the minus strand of JAGGXY010000100.1, from coordinate 5,169 downwards.
ACTCCCTAAGAACGTCCTCTGGTGTCCTTACTTGGTTCTGCTTACTCTGATCAAGCATAGAATATAAAACTGACGCTATTGCGCCAGCTATTGTCTTTGGGGGAGGGTACAAATGAGATTCAGCGCTGAAATCTCCTCTTTCTCCTCCTCTAAATGGTCTAGGAGTCCTAAACATGAGGACATCTTGTGGAACTAAGTGCAGAAGTGTGAGCATTTACAAAACACCCCACGAGATCATTCTGTACGTGAACTTCATGAACATGAGGAAGTTCTCAGGTGTGCCATAACTTTGTGTGCTTGTGTTAGTCTCATTTTCCCTGTTGTATATTCCCATAGAAATAGTTCTCAAAAGCCCGAGTAGCGTTAGGATATATATGGCTTCTTTTATGTTCTTGGTGGTGTTTTCGTCCTTACGAAGATCCTCTACTGGCAAAAAGTCGCTTCCTTTCGTCATTACTTCTATAACATATATTTTCGCATCGCTAATGTAACACTTCAAAAGGGCCTCAAGGTCTTTCATGTCTTTAGAAATAAGATTATTAAAGTCTGTAACCTCAACTATGTTTTCTTCCGTTTTGGAACAGAAGTTTTTCATTGCTAGTATCTTCCCTAAATTGTGTTCTTTAATTAATTTGCTAGTAATTATGTGTCTTCTTATCTCTTTAATTATTAGGGCAGTAAACATCTCATTTCTTAAGCTAGTACCTCCGATAATTGGGGCATCAAGTAGCAATCTCCCTTTCTCATCTTTTAGGAGGTCTCCCCACCTCAGAAGTGATTGAATAAAACTCTTTAATGAACCTCCATACTTATTGCATAGGCTATTTATATGAGAAAACACGCTATAAGCATAGACCAATGAATGCTCCTCTTTGCCACTTCTCAAAGTTCTTAGAGTGTTTGAGATCGTGAAGACTTCTGCAGGACCGCTGTTTAGTATTACATGTATTGACGTGGCATCCTTCTCACGTCTGAAATCCTTTGCAGCCCTTTCGCGCTCCCTTACACTGTTTATGACGAGATAGAATGGATGCTTGTAGTGTGCTATAACAACACCAGCAGATCCTTGCCATCCTGGAAGTATTCTTCTGCCCTCGTAGGTGCCTCTTATAGTATCCCTGAGGATTTTAAGTACACAGGACACGGATTTCACATCGCATATCATTAGTATGTCGTCCCCACCAGCATATATTATTTCACAGAATAGGTCCTCAGGTTTTTGTTTTACGAGCTTTTCAATCACTGAGAGTGTGAAGTTAAGCAGTGACTCAGAGACCTGCTTGTGATATGATGGTGTAGGGAGTGCTTTTAGGTTCTTGAAATAGTCAGAACTAGTTGTAGAAAACTTCAACTCATGATTACAAACCCAGTTTTTGAAGTCTTCAGAAGACAACGTTGTGAATTTCTCTAGTGGGTACAAACTGTCATTAATTATGTCCCTCCTAGAAAGAAGTTTTCCAATGCTATCTCCATCGAACATTACAAGAGCATAATGTCTTACAAGATCCAAGAAGGAACTATTTTTATTAACTTCATTGACTATTTTCTTCAGATCATTAAGTAGTTCACGTAGTTTATCAAGCTCTTTTTCTTCTATATTTCTACTGTATCCTGACTCTATCAAGTATTCACGTAGTTTATTATTATCTGTCGGGAGTGTTCCCAGAATTGCCATTGATATTATTTCAATATCAAGCCCATTTACCCTGAAGTACTCTATAACGTTGTTTATGAATTCCATTGGTGTTTTATTTTCTTTGAAGTGTTCAAAAGACTTTTCCTTTCTTTTTATATAGGGATCTAGAAGTTCAAGGATCTCAGTTAGTTTTTCCATAAGTCCTTCTACAGGTTTCCCTGAACCCTTGATACTACTTAGTTTACTAAACGCAGATTTCAGTGATATTTCCACATGAGAAGCAAATGGGAATCTAATATTCGAGCTTTCTCCAACAGAGATAGTAGAGTCTCTGAACTCGTCATTTAATAGCTCTTCAATTACGTCCTTGTAGTAAATTTTAATTAGACATATGGGGCATATGTTCTTTAATTGTCCATCAATAGTCGTTTCTATGAGTGCTGGAGCATTTCCACATATTTCACAAGCATATGCTTCTTTGGGGATCTCTGGTATGCTTTCCCGTATCTTTTCATGTTTATCTATTGCCTCAAGTAACCTCCTAGTGATCTCATAGTACATACTTGGCTTGATTTTGTAAGTTTCACACTTGACGTTAAAGTATTCCTCAATGGCATCGCGTAACTCTTTTATATTAGAAGGGATATCCTCCGTGTTCCTAACATATTCCATTACTTCCCTAAACGTCAAAAATAATATCTTCGGGTGGAACCTGCTATAAAGTATTTCCTTAATGAGGGCATTTTTGTCAGGGGGTATACTCAAATTACATCTCCTTTGTACTAGATCTAGTGCTTTTTCTAAGAAAACTCTAACTTCATTCTCTATCTTTTCCTGAAGATATTCTTTAACGTCTTTTGAGATTATAGCTACTATCTTGTTTGGAAGCGCTGATATTCTATACAAAGTTGTGTCCGTTGACTTCTTCTTGAAATCTTCAATGACTTTTTTAATTACTTCATTATCTGATTTAATATCCTTGAATTTTCCATAGAGTATAAAAGCATCGACGAATGTGTTCTCTCTAAGTGACGGATAAACTACAGCATCTGGTCCGAGTTCTTCCATAATTATGCTTATGATTTTTGCAGAAATTAAGGCCATTAAGTGACTGCCGCCCCAAAGCTCCCTATACTTTTTAGATCCCTGAATTAATCTTTGAGGTCCGGGAATTTTTATATAAAGAAGTCCAATACTGGAGAATTTATCTTCTAGAGTATGCCCTTTACTCTTAAGAGCAGCTCCAGTAAAAGCCGATGTTAAATCTAAGTGTGTCCAGAGCGTGTGATCGCACCATCGAGTATCTGCCGGCCAAAACGATGCATCCGGAAAAACTTGTTCAAATATTTCTGGAAGAAACCTCCAGAGGAATAAATACTTCGTTTTTTCATCTAAGTTTTCGATAGCAGTTTTCAAACTCTTCATCAACTCAAGAACTTTAGAAAGGGGATTGTAACTATAAGAAGTTTTTAATGAATGCTCATTTCCCTTAACGGGATGCCTAAACACTATGTCCCTACTTTTTGATTCCTCTTCTTTAAATGGAGGTCTGTCAGCACCTGCTGCCCATCCATCTGCTTTGCGCACAATTTCAATAGCTTTCTTGATTTTTTCCTGATCTATTCCTAATATTTTCATTATTTCAAAAGAAAAGGCTTCATGTACCTTATTTGTTAGCTCCCTCCAGGAATCCTTTATATTTTTATCTACGGATATGCGACCCTCAACGATGAGATGCTTTAAGGGAGGGTCGTGCAAAAGGGCTATAATTTTGTGCTCCCAAAACTCACTACCGCTCAAGAAAACCCCCTCTAGCTCTTGATGTTTTCGAGTCTCTCTATGAGATTTAGATCTCACTTCAAGCCCTGATACCCCCAAGAGAACCTGAGCTCTAAAGTTCACCCCCATATTATTTATTGTTGCTTAAACTTTATTATAAACTTTTCTTCTTTTCTCCCTTTTTATTATCATGCGTTTACATTTAGATCCAAGCAACCTTGCTGAATGTACATGCCTAGTAGCTGCTGCTAGGAGCCTTTCAGAGAAGCTAAGAGCCGCTTAGTCCAGACAAAGACCTTTCACTTTCCATTTATATTTTTACCATCAGAAAATCTAAGAAAATGATACTAAGAGTAAAGCATGCGTTTGATCATTTCTCTATCCACGAGCTGATACTTGGTTCTCCTGTTGCTTTTGTAGGCTACTCTGATAACCCCCAGTTTCTTCAGTTGTCTTATCAGCGACGGGTTGTTTATCCCGACCTCCCAAGCCTCCCACGTCGGGTTGTATCCTTTACTCTCCTTTTCTTCCTCGATCTCAACGGCATTCTTTAATATTTCCCTGACCTCGGGGTTCATGAGTAACTGCTTTACCGGATTCGCAGCGTTTTCGGGTACATATCCGTAAACCCTCGATAATTCTTCAGACCAGTGCTTAGGTAACGTTATGTCTCTCAACGGACCCATGTAGTTCTTTGAGAACACGCAAGCCACCCTCAATATTTTGTCCTTGTCGGGCTTTTTGTATATCCCGTCATCCACGTGCATTACCTTAACGTACTTGTTGAAGAACCTAGAAGCTACCGTGAAAAACTCCTTTATAAACGGCCTCTCAAAGCGCTCCTGTAATAGCGACGGATAACGGATAATTATAGCATCTGCTTCTGCTACAATGTTCTTGTCGAGCCTAAAGCTTTGCTGAGTCTCGAAAATGATAGTACAGTCCCTGTGGCGGCTTATCGTTATTAGCGTGTCCATGAGGATATTTGTATCCTGCATAGAACGCCTAGCGTGGAAGCTCATGTGAGCCTCGTGCACTAGGACAACCGAGTACTGAGGCAAGTCTATGTCGTTAAGTAAGTTCATCCACTCAGGCAATAAATGCGCTTTGTCCTGCGGAAAGCCAAAGACATAAACCTTGCGATCCGTGTTCTCGTGGTATATTTCCGCTAGCTTATGAGCTAAAGCCGTCTTACCGCTTCCACGGGCGCCTAGAATAAGGACAACCCCGGGATCCTCGAAAATGTCAAACCACCAAGGCTTCATGGGTATTCCCCTCTCTATGGGATCCTCATCAACTGTTATAATTCTTTATATAGACTAGAGAGGAAACATAGTTCGATATCATTGAAGGAGGATTTAATGGCAAGGAATTCTTTCCAATCTCTTTTTGAGATTTCAGGGATGCAGTTAGCTACTGGAGAAAACAAGCAACTTCCAATTTCTTTATGAGATTTGCGTGCAGAAGAGTTCTACAAGAAGCTCTACGAGACTTTCCAATCTCTTTTTGAGATTCCTGAGTTGTTTTGGTTTCTTTGATGTTTTTCGTCTCCTCTGGAGTATCCTCCCCTACGAGCTCCCCTGGATTATAAAATGCTTAAAACTTATTTATAAAAATTTTGCAAGAACCATGACAAGACGTGAGGTATGTAGCATTGCGTTGCTCCTCTTCCCAGCTATAGTTAGCTTTTGCTAAGCATAGCCGGGACTCATTGTCATCGTGAGCTTCCCTCTATGCCATACGCCATTCGGGAG
>JAGGXY010000051.1:0-6363 GCA_021162855.1 Methanobacteriota archaeon | reverse complement strand
TTATACGAGAGGTCTATTATCAATATCGCTGGATCAAGGAATATAGGCTCTTCCCATATATTATTGCTGTAGTCAGCATCGTAGGGAACGTATGCGTCGAACTTCAATACATACTCTCTTCCTACGAGATTGTCAGGAAGCTTAAATCCCTGTTCAGACCCTCCTGTGTTGTTTATTCCCTGGAGGTCTGATATTTTTATTTTCATGACTTCGTTTGGCTCCAATATTCCATCTGAGTCGTAGTTTGCAATGTCAACATAGTAGTCCACGTATTTTATAGTTTGAACAGTATCATCCCTTTGTAGTAGGCTGATCCTCAGTGAAAATGATGTTATGTTCGTGTTACCTATGTTTGCAACCTCTATCGTTCCTGAGATCTTAGAGCCAGGCGGATATATTTTGTGATCAAGTCTTACTCCTTGTATTGCAAGGTTATTTATGTTTGAGATATTTGCCACGTGTGTCTCTACTATATAATCACCACTCGCGAAGTTGTTTGAAGTTATAGGGTCTGATGGAGTAGAGGATGTCACATAGGAGTACAGTGAGTACTTACCTGGAGCAAGGTCTGACGTATCCTTTATCCTGAGTGTGATCTCAGTATCTATTATATACGTGCTGTTGCTGACATTCGTCATGTTCAGACTCAGGAAAAGATATGGGGTATATGACGTAGGTGTAAGTAAAATGCTTAATGTGGCGTTTTCTTGAGTGCTCTCATTTATTACGCTTATCTCTGTGAATGTCTTGAAGAGTATGTCTGCAAGGTATGTTGGGAAGTTCATTGTGAAGTTCACACACTTTATGTCACTAGAGCCTCTGAGTATTCTTAGATAAACTTTTGTTTCTAATGGTTCTCCTGGAGCAATCCTATTATCCCCATCGCTTGGATCATAAACTGTAAGTCCCAAGACTATTATATCTACGTTTTCTGTCCCTATGGCCTCTTCCTCGTAGCTGACATATCCTGCCGATATGGTTCCACTTATGATCATCGTGTTCGCCGGGATGTCTATGACCTCTATGTAGTACCTCTCTCCCGGAGTTATGGTCTCACCGATGACATCATACACGTACTTTTGACCGAGGATGCTCTCAGAGCTATTGTACGTAATGCTTAAGGTGCTTCCTGTAGTGTTTCTGAGGATAATGGATAGGTCTGACGGCTCTGGTAGAATATCTCCAGAAACTCTCTCTATAATAAGTTTATAATCTCCAGAGGTTCCCACGGGAAGAAGATACGCCTTCACGTCATAGTTAATGGCCCTCGTTTCCTCAGATGGGATGAGATTGAATATGTAAATGGAAAGGCTTACTGCCATAGATATTGATATCGCGAGGAGCAATATGTCTCCCACGACTTCACTCACGGCCTTGGTGGCCTTCCAAAACCTTTTTAAGGATCTTCTAAGAACCCTCATGGCAGTATCACGCCGTTCAATATTCTTTACATACCTGCAAAGGAAATTTCGTAAATCTTTATTAATACTTATAATGAATATATTCGAGTGTTGTAACCTAACAAAGTTTAGAGTGTTCTCCTAGCGATATTACATTTTCGGAGGTATTGAAATGACAGAACTTAAGGAGTTCTTGAAGGATTCCCTTAGAAGGATGTCCGAAAGCTTTGGTATCTCGGGATACGAAGACGAGATAAGGAACACTATTATAGATCTCATGAAGCCCTATGTGGACGAGGTAAAGGTTGATACTCTCGGGAACGTTATAGGAGTACTCCATGGAAAGTCTGAGAGGCCTAAGATAATGCTTGCTGCCCACATGGATCAGATAGGATTCCTCGTGAAGCACATAGACGATAAAGGTTACCTTTACTTGACACCTGTAGGCGGATGGGATCCAAGGACACTTCTCAATGTGAGGGTGAAAATATATACTAGGGATAGGAAGTTCGTCCGTGGAGTTATAGGATCAAAGCCCCCACACATACTTAAAGAGGAGGAGAAGAACAAACCCATAACCTTCGACGACCTCTTCGTGGACATAGGTGCAAAGAGCAAGGAGGACGTTGAAAAGCTTGGAATACGTGTTGGGGCTCCTGCCATACTAGACTTCACATTTACAGAAATGGCAAACGACAGAGTTATAGGTCTGGCATTTGATGATCGCAGTGGCGTTGCTGTCATGCTTGGGGTACTGAAAATACTCAGCGAGAAGAAGGAGGAACTTGAAGGAACTGTTTATGCAGTTGCTACAGTGCAGGAGGAGGTAGGTCTTAGAGGAGCGAGAACTTCTGCGTTTGCCATAAACCCTGATGTGGGCATAGCAATAGATGTGACAATAGCTGCAGACGTTCCAGGAGTTCCCGATAAGGACATGATATCCAAACTCGGAGGAGGGCCTGCGATAACAATAATGGATGCGACCATTATAGCAAACAGGAAGCTTAATGAGCTCTTCGAGGAGGTTGCGAAGGAGCTCAATATACCATTACAATATAACGTCCTTGCAAGAGGAGGGACAGATGCAGGAGCAATACACCTCACAAGAGAAGGAGTCCCTTCAACGACACTTTCAATACCCTCAAGGTACATACACTCTGGTGTTGAGGTCGTAGACTTGAACGATATAGAAAACGCCTCTAGGCTCCTAGCAGAAGTTATAAAGAGGATAAAGTCTCCTGACCAGTTTAAACCTTAATTTACAAAATGTCGCCAAGAAAGCCTTGCACTTTAGTGCGGGGATAATATCAATTTCTTTTCTTTCTTTTAATTATCTCTATCCACCTTACTATTTCCTCTGCAAAGGCTTTTATGTCTCCTTCTCTGACAAGAGAACCATATTTGACGACTTCAGGGTGGGCCCCTATGGCATATGCCACGACAGGTTTTCCCATCGTTTGTGCTTCGGCTGCTGGGAGGTCATAGCCCTCCCAATGTGAGGCCGTGACATATATGTCTGAGGCAGCGAATATATAAGGCATGTCTTCATCCCTTGCAACTCCGTAGAATATCACACCGTTATCAGCGATCTTCTTCAGTTTTTTAGAATACCATTCGAAGTATTCTTTTCCAACTATAAGAAGCTTGACGTTTTCGTGGCCTTTATCCTTCACAATTTTGTAGGCTTCTATAAGTTCATGAACACCTTTATATGGGACTATTCTACCAACATAAAGTAGAACGACGTCGTCTTCTGATATTCCTAGCTTTCTACGAATGATACTACCATTATATGCTTTTGCTTTTTTAAATCTCTCATCTACTTCGTTGTATATGACATCGCTCTTCTTTCCAGTGAGCTTCTCATATTCCATCGCTAAATATTTGCTCACTGAGAAAACATAATCTGCCTTTAATGTTGTCATTTTCGTGAGGAGTATGAGGATTTGCTGATATAATTTTTCAGAGATTGTATAGAAGCACTTGGTGGGGGCGTTTCCATGGTTATAGTACACATAGACAATGTCTTTTCTACGCTTAGACTTAAGGACACTCGCTAGGGCAGTCATGGGATAGTGATGAGCTATTATCACCTTCGCATGACGAGTTTCCCTTTCAAATTCTCTCACAACCCTTGGAATAAAAGGGGCTATTATCTTCAAAATGGGCTTAAAGGATAATAATCCTCCACTGAAGAGCCTGATCTCAGAGATTTTTACATCTTGAGCATTGAATAGATTTTCAAAGGTTACAATTTTCACATCAAATCCCAAAGATAATAGTTTTTTTGCCTGTTCATAGGCAACCCTATCTATGCCACTGAAAGGATACATAGTGGGATTTGTTATTACTACGGGATCTCCGTAGTCCTTTACTATCCTGATAAGCTTCTCCATTCTAAGCATTCCCCCTTAGAGGTTTATTTCTATTGGTTTCTCTGGAATTAATCTTCCCTTTCTGAACATGTCCCTTGCAAGTTTGCTATGATAGTGTGCGAGTCTTGTAGGTTCTGGTATTTTGTATTTCTTCGCCTCAAGGGTCATTTTGAGGGACGATGGTATTGAGATCTTGTGCCCTGGAGAAATATATATTGAGGGCTTGTTTTTATTGTATATCGCATATCCACGGATCTCACCGTCGATTAAAACCTTTGCCATGTTTTTGGACTCTCTAACGATCTCCCCAACAAGGAAACTTTTAGCAACACCTATGGAAGGAGTGTCAAGCTCCACACCCACGTGCGAAGCATACCCACATTTCCTAGGGTGAAGAATGCCATGTCCATCCAGAAAGAAGAGGCATCCCTTAAGATCCTTTGACACAGCCTCTATTATAGGGTATTCTCTGAATGCAAGATATGTTGGAACATATGGCACCAATGTCATCCTAGAATAGTACCTTACGAACTCCGGCTTTCTTGGATTTTCAAAGACTACTATTGCTGCGATTCCATACCTACCATCATACGAAAGGTCAACTCCTACGATTCTATCGAAGCCGTGATCCTCTAAGGAAATCTTTTTTGCTATTTCTTCCTGGTACTTCCTAAAGAGCTCAAATGGTCTTATGTCTATCTTGAAGTCATCGAAGAAATATTTCTTTAGATCTACCTTTCCTCCAACTATTTCAACACCTTCCTTTCTAAGAAGTTCCATCTTTCTTTTAATCCCTTCAGGATGAGTGTAGCCTCCTAATGACCCATCAGACATGATAACCCTATGGCAGGGTACTACTATTGGTGTTGGATTTATAGAAAGGACTTCTCCAACTGCCCTTGAAGCCCTTATGTCTCCGAGTGCCCTTGCTATAGCTCCATATGTGGTGACAAACCCTTCCGGTATTTGCCTTACAAGATCATATATCATCTTGTACACGTCAATTTCATATGGGTTCATAGTAAGAAGCACCCAAAATTAGAGCACGGGTAGTGGCTCTATGACCTCAAGAGTTATCATAAGGTCAGAACCTCTTGTGGAGACGTTTATAACCCTTGGAAGATAACCAAAGTATTGTATAATGAACTGAGAGACGACGTGAGTAAATATATCTACACACACGTTGTACATTGAGTATAAAGTTTCAACAAGCGCTGCCTGCTTGGAGTTTATGTGCTTGATTTCTATGGTTTTCGTGAGCCTGTTCACGTGTATTTCAACATTACTTACGAGTCCAATTGGGCTTAGATATTCAACTAATGTGTTTAACCACTCCTCAAGGGTCTTATTCACGACCTCCTCTCTTGATCTTGGAAGGAAACCACGTTCAGCAAGAATCTCTATAGTGGACTTTGCTGCCTCATTGTATTTCAACTCTAACGTTTTTGCAAGCTCATAGCTTATCCTTTCAAGCTCAGCTCCTCGTGTAAACATCTCAGACACTATCTTAGATCCCTTCATTGTGAGTCTTCCAGTGGTATCCACGAGGCCTTTGTTTATTAGTTCTATGAGGAGTTCAGATACCCTGCTTTCAGTTATGTTCATGATCTCTGCAATGTCCTTTGGTGAATTTATCCCTTGATATAGGAGCATGAGTAGCCTTCTCTCTTCAAATGATAATCTAATTTTCTCTTTAAACCCCAGTTTCTTCTCTAAGATGTACCTTACTTCGTCTACAGTCTCCTTATTTGAGGATATGAGTGCCGTAGATGAAGTTCCTTCATCGTTATAGTCAATTGAAAGGACGAACTCCATGGATCCAGGCATTTTTTGTGGGTTCCTTTCAGGTCTTCCAACACCCGTTATGTTTTCAATCTCTACCTTAGCATCTATCTTCTTGTCCTTCGATATGAATGCGAGATATTTGTCAGTAATGACTAGAAATCCTTCTGTCCAATCTCTTTCTATGAATGTGACACCACCTCTCCTGAATGGAACTATATATGATACTTTGAACACCTTCCTTTCCTTCTGTTCCTGTTTTTGAGGTTCATTTTGCAAGTCTTACACCTCTATATGGCAGCTCATCCACGTGAAGTATGGGGTTAAAAAATCCATTTATGGTTATGATGATAAAATGATGACCTTGAATAGACATACCAAGCGACATGCGTCTTCTGCTATACAATAAGTCTTAGAAGCTATTTATTAACATTCACAAACGCTTATTAAACTTGATCCGAACAATATGAGAACTACTCTCTCAGGCCTCTAGTCGATAAATGATCTATGTTTTACGTGTAGCTATCGTACACGTACCTTCTCCCATTTTGGTTAGCCGTAACTTGTGTAATGGCTGACCTTCTCTCTTATAGTTTTATTGGAGGGTTTTTGGGGAACGGTGACCCCCCACATCCTCAGGGCCTTTAAGCGAATGTTCCAGGAGCCTATAATATCACGAGCTGTCTCGAGACCAGAGTTTTTTCGGGTTTTCGAGGGTAATTCTATCATGCTTCCCCACGATCTCGACAATCTTATTCGCGTGGGAATTATCCAAACCAGTCTTGAGAGTACTCCCCACCACCCCC
>JAGGXY010000045.1:0-2694 GCA_021162855.1 Methanobacteriota archaeon | reverse complement strand
CCCCTGAAGACGCTACTATGAGTCCCTCCGATATCCTTGAACCCGTGCTCTTAATTTTTAAATGTTTTGTTCCTTAATGACATGCAAAATGCTCATAAACGTTCACGAAGAAAAGAACAGCTTCATAAGGCTTGAAAATCATTCTTTCAATTATAATATTTCGCTAAATCGATAGACCTAAGTTTAATATATTACTCAACTTGCTTAAAGTGATGTTTTAGGTCTTATGTTCGATGTTAAGGGATGCGTTATGCGATCCAAAAATGAGCCTTGGTGGCAAGGACCACTTAAGGTTTTACAGTATAATATAGAGGACAGATATGGTGTCTTTACATCCAAAGTCTCTGGAAAATTACTTGTTCAACTTGCAGAAGCATTGAGAGCAAACACGATAGTACTCTTTGCAAGGGATCCTTGGGGCAGAACATATTACGATGGTAGCAAAGTAGGACCAAAACATGCAAAGGTCAAGGAAGATCTCATAAGAGAAACTGTCAGAGAAGCACGAAAACGAAATATAAAAGTAATAGTAATGGTTGGACATACAGCAAACAAGTATATGTACGAAAAACACACTGACTGGGCACAAATGACAAAGAACGGAGAACCTATAACTCTAGAGCACATACCATTTGAAAGAAGACTACATGATCCCGAATGGCCTCTCCTCTGTATAAACTCGCCCTTCATAGATCACGTGAAGAATGAGATTCATGAAGTCCTTAGCTTAGGCGTAGATGGCGTCTTTTTAGACAGCTTTAGGTATCAACCTGACATAGAAAAGGCATGCTATTGTAAATGGTGCCGCAAGGCGTTCAAGGAGCTTTTTGGATTTGATATGCCAGAAGAGCCCAACTGGTCGGATTCACGCTGGAGAAAGCTTTGGAATTGGAGATACGAAGTAGTCATTAAAAGACTTAAGGAGCTTTATGATGAGGTCAAGTCAAGAGCTAAAAATGTAATGTTTATGTATAATAGTCATCCTGGAGGGTGGGCTGGTAGAACAAACCGCATAGTAGAGCTCAGTAGGGATTTCATAGATGTTGTGTTTGCAGAGTGTAGTGAAGCTGATCATCAGCCCCCTGGTTTTATAACAGAGATGGTTAAACTTACAAAAGCAATGTTCGGTAACAAACCAGTAGCTGCCTCAAGGAACTACTTCCACATGTATAGAACAGTGGCCTCAACTACAGCAGTAGCCATAAGGCAAGGCCTTAGGGAGTCAATTATAGCAGGAGGGATTCCGTGGCTCTTGGTGTTCTCCTCTAGCTATTTCCAGGAACCAGCAAACTTAGATGCTGCCAGGCAGGTGTTCGAGGAATATGACACCATAGGAGAGTACATGAGAAACGCAAAACCACTTCACTATGCAGCTATTGTAGTCTCAAATGAGACTAGAGACTTTTATGGAAGACACCATCCTGAGCATTATGTCGATGAAGTGCGAGGCTTTTATTATGCACTCACACATGCCCATTATCCAGTTACCTTTATCTCGGGTAAGGATCTAGAGGACATAAATACAATGCGGAAATATAGCCTAATAATACTTGCTAACACTGCATGTATGTCAGATAAAGCTATCGAAAACGTGAGGAAATACGTTGCTGAAGGAGGGAATATTATAGCTACATATGCAGCAGCAACTAGAGACCAAGAAGGAATACAAAGATATGAAGTTGGCATAAGTGATATTATTGGCGGAGAACTCATAGGAGTCTTCAGACAGAACTGGAGCTATATGACAATAAGAAATCCTTCTCATCCAATATTCAGCGATATAAAAGAAAGTACAATACTCATAGGAGATATGAGCTACGAGTTCTATCATGAGCGTGTTTCTCCTGCATTAGGTTGGCAATTGATTCTTAGGCCAACTACGGGAAGTGTGCTTGCAGAAGTTGGAATCGCAGGAGGGCTTTGGGGATATGAATATACATTAGGACGCTCTCCTCCACCATATGCAAGCGAAACAGAAATACCTGCCATAATAGAGAATAGATATGAAAACGGGTCAGCTATATACTTTTCAGGTCAAATGGGAAGACATTATTGGAGAACTGGTTTACCAGAATACTCAAGACTAATTGTAAACTCTGCTAGATACTTGGCAGGAGTGCCCAAGGTTCATGTAAATGCTCCCGAGACTGTAAGCGTAGAGATACATGAGACTACTGATGCTATTTTGATTCACTTACTTAATCATACCTACAACCAGCGGATTATGTCCATAGGCGTTGGACGAGCCAAGCAACCTCTTCCAGCATATAGTACTGCCGAAAGTGTACATCCTCCTAGGACTGTAATACCAATACACGGTATTAAAATAAAAATTCATGAAAGCATTAAGAAGGCCTATTTGCCACTGAGAAACGACAAGCCATTAGACGTAGAAAATAAGAATGGTGAATACGTAATAACGCTGTCAGCGCTTGATGAGTATGAGTTTATAGTAGTCGAGAAGTAAGCGTTGCTCCTCTTCCCAGCTATAATTAGCTTTTGCTAACCATAGCCGGGATTCATTGTCATCGTGAGCTTTCCTCTATGCCATATGCCATTTGGGAGCACTGCTCCCGTCCTTGTGGTCTTCATTGGGCTTTTGTGGTGCACGCGGACTCCACGCATCTTCTGTTTCTATTCTCTCCTTCCCATCGGGGTTTTTTATCCCCGCTGTCATTTTGGGGAGGGAGAGGT
>JAGGXY010000082.1:0-14606 GCA_021162855.1 Methanobacteriota archaeon | reverse complement strand
TAATCCCGAGAAAGTATTACCTCGAGATAGACCTCGCAAAATACGCGTACATCCTCCCATTCTTGAAGGAGATCCAAGGGGGAAGGCTCAGACTCGGTGGGTTATTCCTCTTCCCAGACAAGATCGTCCTAAACTTCGTGAAGAGTGTGGAATACTTTGAGCCGAGGGATTTTATGAGCATTGACATAAACCTGACCAATGTTACAGCCCTCGCTGGGTTAAACGTGTACAGGTTCGACACAAGAGAGTTATACCATGTCCACAGGGTCTACGAGGTAAAAAGACAGAGGATACAGAGGATTTCCGCATGGAATAGAAGGCTGGGCGAAAAGCTCTTGAAAAAGTACTCGAGGAGGGAGAGGAACAGGGTGAAGGACTTCCTGCACAAGCTCTCGAATAAGATTGTCGAGATTGCTAAGAGGAAGCGAGTGGGCATAATCTTCGAGGACTTGAACGGGATAAAGGAGAGGGTTTTGAACGGCTCGAAAGAATTAAACAGGAAGCTATCAAAATGGAATGCCCGAGAACTACAGAGGATGATCGAATACAAGGCAAAATGGCATGGAATCCCCGTGATTTATGTTAACCCAAAGAATTCCTCCCGGGTTTGCCCCGCATGCGGGGGTCGGCTAATACCCCAAGAGGGGCGTTTAATGAAATGCCCGAATTGCGGTCTCATCGAGGATAGGAATTTTATCGCAGCCTTAAACCCTCGGATGTGGGGCGTTAGGGGATTCCCCCGAAAGGGTTGGAGGTTCCGAGGCTTTCGCCGATGAGGGGCTGATGAAGACCAATCCCTACGGGATTATAGTCCTCGAGAAGCAGAGACTTGGGTTAAAAGTCATCGAATCTCATGAATGCTCCCGTAGGGAGAACCCCCTGCATACGGTGCTGTTTCATAAATAGTTAAAAGCGTAAAATGCGGCACTTACTATTCTTCGCAATTTTTAAACATTCTTAGGGCTTATTTCATTATAGTGTGGCGGTCTCCGATATGTGGGGTAAGATTAAGCCCGAATGGGAACCTCTAAAAAGCCACGAGAATGTGGGAAGTAACTGTTCCCCCGAAAGCCAGCCAATGAAGGTTCTTACTCGAGGCTGGAAGGTTAGCCGTTACGATAGTCTCGTGTGTTCCAAAGTAGCGGATAGCCAGAATGGATTTCAAATGGGGAGGTTATCTTATGCACATAGTGGATCTTCCTACCCCTATAATTCTTGTTGATCTTAAAAGACTCGAAAACAACATAAAGAGAGCAGCAGAATATGCAAAAAAACATAGAAAAACCCTGTGGCCCATGATAAAAACACATAAGTCGACATATATAGCGAAACTTCAAAGAAAGTACGGTTCCGAGGGTTTTCTTTGTGGCACTATAGATGAAGCTGAAACGCTCGTTGAAAGAGGATTAACAAAGACAGTCATGTTAGCATATCCTGTTGCAGATAAAGAAAACTTGAGAAGAGTTGTGAATATAGTAGAAAATGGTGCAAGAGTAATAATAAGAATTGACAATAAGGAAAATGCAAGGTTTGTCAATGATACTATCAAAGAATACGGCCTCTCACTAGATTACGTCATTAAAATAGACTCAGGGATGCATAGACTTGGAGTGCCTCCTGAAAGGGTCGTGGACTTCGTTAAGTCACTCGAGAGGTATAAAAGGTTAAACTTCGTAGGAATAGCAACACATCCTGGACAAGCATATGCTGCCACCACACCAGAGGAAGTGAAAAAGGTAGCAAAAGAAGTTGCAAAAACCATGGAACACGCTTTAAGGGATCTAGAAAATGCTGGATACTCATTAGAAATTGTTGGGACAGGTTCAACACCCACTTTTAAGCATGATGTCGAAATGGACGTATATACTCATCTCTTTCCTGGAAACTACGTATACTATGACAGGTTCCAAGTGAAGTTCATGGGATCTGCTACGTTTAATGATTGTGCACTTACAGTTCTTGCAACAGTGATATCTATTCCAGAGCATTCGAGTGGAAAGCTTGCAATAATAAACGTAGGAAGCAAGTACTTGGGCCTTGATAGAGCTGCTCACGGAGGTGACATTGTTAGGAACTATGGTTACATAGTAGAGCATCCCAAGGCTAAGATATTTGCACTCTCAGAGGAGATAGGGAAGGTTGATATAAGTGAGGAACCAGAGATACAACTTGGAGAGAAGATAAACATAATACCAAATCATGCGTGTGTTGTAGGAAACTCTACCAGTTATCTCGTGGGTCATAAGGGAGGTCGTGTGGAGAAGGTTATAGAAGTAGATATGAGAAATGGGACAAGGATATTAAGGACACTATTAAGTGCTTTTATTTCAGAAGTGTGATCTAGGGGTGACTCCTTGGTGAAAAACATCCTTGACCTTTTGGAGGAACTTGTTAGTATAGACACAACCAACGATCCTGTACAAGGCAAAAAACCGAACGATAATGCCCCAAAACTTGTGAGAGATGTGCTTGACTCTTGGGGCATACATTCGGAGATCATAGAAAGCAATGGATATTATTCTGTCTATGGAGAAATCGGAAAAGGAAGACCTGTTTTGATGTTTCTCGCGCATCTTGATGTTGTTCCTGCATATCCTGATGAATGGAACACAGATCCATTTGAGCTCATTGTAAAGGATGATAAGGCATACGGTAGAGGAAGTACTGACGATAAAGGGAACGTTGCTGCCATAATGTTTGCTCTAAAAGAACTCTCAAAAACTATTGCACGTGGTAAGGTTCTGTTTGCTTTTACTTGTGATGAAGAAATCGGAGGGATAAATGGTGCAAGAGTCATAGCGGAAAAGCTTAGAAACGAGAACCTGTTACCAAAATACCTTATAAATGGTGATGGATCTGGAATGAGGCCCATAATAAGGAGAAGAAAGGGATTTAAAGTTATAATAGAATCTCCAGAAAAGAGAATCAAGGTCAGAGGAAGACAGTTGAAGATAGAATTTGAAGTAAGGACTCCTGTAATACCAACAAGACATTCAGCATATTTTATGCCCGGAGTAGATACACATCCCATGATAGCAGTATCACACTTCTTGAGAGGAAATCCAGAGTATACTGCTGTGTCCATAGAAGGATTATTTATAAAGTCTAACGTGATACCGCCGAAAGTAACATTGGAGTACGTTGATCCAAATGGAGATGAAGAAATCGAAGCCGATTATGGGCTTACAGAGCTCATGAAGGCTTTGGTTCCTCTAGTGAGGTGTCCAATTCCTGTGAAAAAGCACAGTGATTATGGTATTTCAATAATGCCTAACGTGTACATGAAAAGGAATGGCAAGCACGTATTAGAGATAGACATAAGGGCAATGACTGATGATAAAAATCTAATAAGGGAAGCTCTCTCACGGGCAATATCGTTTATATCGTCTATTGTATCCATAAGAGACATCAGAACAGGTCCTGGAAAATATCTCTTCACACCACCGGATGCTGTACTACCCCAAACAGCAATAGAAGTTCTAAAGGACATTGGAATAAAAGCAGAACCTGTAGAAGCTGCAGGAGCATCTGATTCTAGATATTTCACACCATTTGGGGTAGAATGTATAGATTTTGGCCCTATAGGGGGAAATATTCATGGACCAAATGAATGGATTGATGTAAAAAGCCTAAAAGTGCTCCCGAAGTTCTATGCTGAGGTTGCGAGGAGATTAATTATTATAGAGGAAAGAAAGCATTGTTAACTATTCACTTATAGGAGCTTCATTATGGCTTCCGTGAAACTTTTCTTAGAAGGATGATACTAAGTATGGCTACAGAGGTCGCAAATAATGCTATATAAAGAGCTTTAACATACGGATGTTCGCTAGGAGTATTGTCATAGCTCTGATCCTCAAGGTAAGGGGTACTCTCTGGGGAATGTTCATAACTCGAGATGTTTAAAATCACTAACCTTATGGGACCGATTAGTGGAGATTTATCACATGAGATCTCAGAAATGTAATATGGGGTGTCTCCAATGCCATCTTTGTTTATGTCGATTCCCGAATAATTATCCCAGTAATTTCTTTCCCAGGTATTTGCCTCCCCGTAGTCCTGAGCATGGCGCATGAAGTTCCCTATGAAGTTGTTCCTTAAGATGTGATTTCCATTTGATAAAACAATAATTCCCCATAGGTTGTTGGATATTATGTTTTCTGTGATATTATTATTGGAGTTTAGGTCTACGATAGTAGTAATACTTCCTTCGGCTGCTGTAGTAGTATATAAAAATGGTAGAATAAAAGCTCCATAGTTGTTCTTTGAGATGACATTATGAAAGATACTGCTGTTCATAATTCCTTTTGCATAAATCCCAAAAATATTGTTCGAAATAACACTTTCATGTATTGTGGAATTTGAAAGTGAATGTATATAGATTCCATAGAAATTGCCTTCTATTATCATCTTTTCGATAGTGATACATCGTGAAAAAGCTATTTCCAATCCGACAGTTGTGTTCATGATCTTAAAACCAGTTATATTTATGTTTTTTGAATTTACTACTATAACCTCACCAAGACCGCCTATGATTTCAGGAGAGATATTCAGACTTGATTCATTTTTAAGATAAAGTATCTTTTTACCATTCACAGTATTGTTTTCAGAGATCATGATTGTATAATAGTGTATCAGCTGCGTTCCAAGTATTAGGATACTGTTATCTAAAAAGTCATTACTCCATAGGGTTATATACGTTGAGGAGTCAACAGTGATTCCATAAAAGAGATTCCTATCAACGACATTCCTGCAAACAATCCCATTTCGAGAGCTCTTTAGATGAATACCATATGCCTTATTATTGTGGACAACGTTACGCTCTATGGCAAAAGATGACGTTTTAATAACGTCAATGCCCTTAAATGTATTCTCATAGACAATATTTTCCTGAACTAAGATAGCGCTTGACTCAAGTATAGATATCCCTTTCGCTGTTCTCTGAACCTCGTTACGTATTATTGTTACGTTAAATGATTCTTTAACGGTTATTCCCGCATGATCTGTACTCATGACATCGCACTCTAAAATATGAACATTCCTCGACGACACGAGCTCTAAGCCGATGGAACATTCCTCAATAGTGCAGCCAATAATACTAACGTTTCTCACGTTAAAAAGTGCTATTCCAGCGTTTTCTGCTCCATATATATTACATGCCTTAACTATTATGTGTGCTCTTGTATTTTTTATAATGATTCCATATGGAAACCCATGCGCGTCTATGTTATATCCTTCTATGACGTAAGGATTTTCTTTGGAGCCATCTCCTTTTGATGCTATGTTTTTCTTGATGATGTCCTCATCGCATGATATTTGTATTACACCATAGGTATTTGGCTGAATGTCCTCAGCACATACTGTGTTGATTACAAACAAACCACTAAACACAATTATAATGAAAAGCATTACAGAGGCCTCTTTCAAAAGCCCATTACAGAAGGATTCATCTTGTCTGAACATTTCACATTTGTTCATATATGCGTGTCCCTCACATTTTGAAGATAAACATTTGTATTCATCTAAAGAGAGGTCTTATATTTTGAGAGTTTTCCATATATGGGTATTTTAGTACCACATCTTGGACATGAGTTTCCGCTGTCTAACGCCCAGTATGTTACTCTGAGACCTCTTCTTCTTATCAATACTTTTCCACATTTGGGGCATAGTGTGTCCTGATAGTTCTCCTCTGGCACATTTCCTATATACACGTACTTTATTCCAATCTCCTTTGCATAATTATAAGCAAAGAGAATCTTCTCATAGCTTGTGGGTGGTTTATAGTATTTATATGCTGGATAGTATCTATTCACATGAATCGGAACGTCCTCTCCAAGTATGTTGAGATGTCTTTCTAGAACCCACCTGATGCACTCTTCATCATCATTTGCTCCAGTAACTATAAGGAACACCATTTCCACGTGTCCACCGTTGTCTAATATGTACTTCGCATTTCTAAATACGATTTCTGGACTTACTCCAAGAAATTTTTTGTATGTTTTTAGACAACCTTTTATATCTATACTATAACCGTTCACTCCAGCATCTAAGAGTTTTCTTAACGTCTGGATTTTCATATACCCGTTTGTGACTAGGGTAAAGTAGAGACCTCTTTCATGGGCAATTTCTGCGACGTCCAAAATATATTCCACATGTATTGTTGGCTCATTAAAGCTTGCACAAAGTCCTTCGTCCTTATGCTTAAGAGCTATGTTCACAAGATCTTCTGGGGAAATATATTCCCTGATATTTGGTTTTGGACTGCTTTGACTTATTAAATAGTTTTGACACCAGGGACATGAAAAGTTGCATCCATACCCTGAAAACGTTAGAGCTGTCGAGTTAGGCCAATAATGAAAGAAAGGTTTTATCTCTATTGGTCTAGACTCTACTGCACTTAGTATTCCATAGGCAACATTATAGAGTCTTCCATTAAGGTTTGCATGGTTTTTGCAGACCCCCAAAGCGCCCTCATTAAGGACGCATCCTCTTTCACAGACAGTACATTTTATAATGCCCTTTTCTTTGTCAATGATCTCATAGAAGGGAGACTCTTTTAACCATGGGTTTCTAAGGTC
This sequence comes from Methanobacteriota archaeon, assembly GCA_021162855.1. GTDB lineage: Archaea > Thermoplasmatota > B47-G6 > B47-G6 > B47-G6 > B47-G6. The sequence goes on along the minus strand of JAGGXY010000082.1, from coordinate 8,031 downwards.
TCTCATTTAATTCCACCATTGAAAATAATCCCTTAATGCTGTAATATAAAAATTGCTAGAAATGATATGTGTTTAAATTTGCATTGCATAAAAAGAAATTCATGAGGTGGCTGTGATGGCTTCAGAATATGAAATCATTGAGAGGTTTGTGTTTGAAAAAATGAAAGAGTCAGGAATACCAGGAATGAGTATAGCTTTGATTAAGGACGGAAAAGTTGTTTACTCGAAGGGTTTCGGCTTTAGAGATGTAGAATATGGAAAACCAGCAACTCCGGAGACAATATATGGTATAGGATCTGTAACTAAGAGTTTCACGGCACTAGCTATAATGAAACTTGTAGAAATGGGAAAACTTAGTGTTGATGACCCTGTCGATAAATATGTAGGTATTAATATTAGACCTAAGGGAGAAAAGATAAAAATATGGCATCTACTCACGCACTCTTCAGGAATACCTGCATTAGGATACGCTGAAGCTTTGATAGATGCGATAGCCTATGGAGAAGGATTGATAACCCCAATAGCGTCTCCTGAGGATGTTATATCATTTATGACAGATGCTGAGAAGTGGGCAGTATCTAAACCTGGAGAACGTTTCTTCTACCTTAACGAGGGTTATGTGCTCCTGGGCAAGATCATATCAGTAGTTTCTGGGATGTCCTATGAGGATTTCGTGAGAAAATACATATTAATGCCTCTGAACATGAAAAGAACATACTTCAGAAGGGAAGAAGTGGAAAATGATCCAAACGTTGCCACTCCATACGTGTACAAGGACGGAAAATTGGAAAAAGGAGCATTTCCGTATGGCATAACTGCAGATGGTGGGATCTTAAGTAACGTAATGGATCTAAGTAGATACGTGTTGATGTACCTTAATGAAGGCTCACTTGATGGATATGAGGTAATATCAAAAGAGTACATAAAAGAGATGACTGAACCCCGTATCAAGCTTCCATATGAGCTTTTCGGAGATGAATTTTATGGCTATGGGCTTTCTATATATCCAAGATTTCCAATAGGCACGCTCATTGGTCATAGCGGATCTGTGTTGGTTTACACAGCGTATATGGGTTTCATACCTAAGAAAAAGATTGGAGTGATACTTCTTGCAAATGCTTCTGGATATCCACTCTCTCAGATGGGAATGTATGCTCTTATGGCCCTTGCTGGGGAGAATCCAGAAAAGCTCCCATTCGTGAGATACGAAAGGACATTAAAGGAGCTTGAAGGCGTTTATAGAGCTTATAAATCGACAATAATGTTCAAAGTAAAGGTAGAGGGAGGATTCTTGGTGCTTGAGTCTCGAAGAAGGTATTCAGGAATGAACATGATACTCGTCCCTGAGATTGTGGAGGACGAAAGAGTCTTGTGTTATACGCTTCAATATGGAAGAAAAATATATGCAGAGTTCATAAAAAGAGGAGATCATATTGAGCTTATTTACGAAAGATACAAGCTTATAAAGGAGTAATTCTAGTTTAGAAGGACAGAATGTTAGTAGTTTTTGCTTTAAGTAATTTTTAAATGTTTTTATGCGTATAAGGTAACCTTAGGATATCGCATGGAGAGATCACAGAAACTCTTAAACCATAAAAGTTATTTAGCCTCTCCCAAGATGCGAGCCAAGACCAACCCAAAAGGGCAAGGACTGCCTAATTCAGAATATGGGGAGAACCATCCCACCCACTACCAAATATTTCTAAATTTATAATAAGGGATGGAGCGAAGAACGGAAATGAAGTGTAAAGATCCACTCTACGCATAAAGATCCTAATGGGATCTTAGGTCTTCGTCTATGATTTCTGCAATTTTCTTTCCTGAAAGGAGCATCCCTGTGAATATAGGGCCCATCCTTGGCAGACCATGTATGGCAGCCACAGCCATTCCTGCAGCGTATAATCCAGGAACAATCCTTCCGGTTTTCTCAACGACAAGTTCCTCGGAAAGCTCAGCATATGCAGATTTCTCACCAGGAATCTTTAGATTTAGCTCAGGAATCTTTCTTGCTGCTACCCTAAGGACTTCAGCATCATGTCCTGTTGCATCTACGAGAGCCTTAGACTCAACGAATATGGGATCCACGTGGAGACCACTAAGCATAACAGCAGACCACTGTATTGCAACTCCTGTGATCCTCAGTGGTTTTTCCCTGTAAATCACATCTTCAACATGAACTCCAAGTATTATCTTTGCCCCAGCATCTATAGCAGATGATGCAAGTTTAGCTATAAGCTCTGTTGAGTCCACCACGTAAAATCCTTTTTCTACTTCTTTTGCTTTTATGCTTATGTCGTCTAATATATGCTTTGCCCTTTCATCGGTTACGACCTTGTGGAAAAGCATCCCTCCGCCCCCAATGCCACCACCGAAGCTGAGCTTCCTTTCAAATATCACGGTTCTATAACCCTTTTCTGCAAGGTACTTGGCTGCTGTCATTCCTGCAGGGCCTGCACCGACAATTACAACATCTGCTTTGGATATTTCCTCAATCCAGTCTCGTGCAGCCTCCTTAACTATATATCTTGTGATCTTGCCCTCGAGCTCCATGTGCACTCACCGTGCTTTAGACAGTACTACTTTTCTGAACTGTCCTTTAAAAGATAAAGATTATTATTGATTTATATCCAATGTTTAGAAAGACCTCTACAGAATGTCGCATGAGTTACTTTTACTTTAACAGGATTTATCTAAGCTTTGATCCTAAAGAGGAAGAGGAGGTCAGAATGAATGATCCCAAGGACTCTTAGACAACGTGAAGACTTTAAAAAACGCATATTTTTCGTGCATACTTCAGAAGATCTTGAGGATACATCTCGTTTCATAGAATCAGCCTTAGACATACTTGGTGTTAAATACAAAAGGGTAGTACACTCCGAAAAGAAAATTGTCTATATGGGAAAAGGCTTTCGTATAAGACTTTTGAGGAGATACTACGGGACGCAGATAGCAATCTCAGGAAGAAAAGCCAGAATGATATACGATAATATTGAAGTCTTACTGCCAAAAGCTTCTTTGCTTGGAAGAGCCAAAGAAGAGACTAGTGAGGAACCACTGAAGAAAAAGATCACAGCAGAAATAGCAGAGGAATCAGAAGATACTGAGATCTTAAGGATGAAATATCTCCTGTCTCTTACTAAGCTCATATATACAGGAATAACCTTAGTATTTATTGTAGGGTTTCTCATTATGAGCTTAATTAGAGGATTTACTTTTGGAGTTATTATTTCGGTAATTCTTCAAGCAGTAAGCATATGTGAGATTTTTATGCAGCATACCTACAAGAAGCGCAAGAGGGGGAAAGTTGTTGTAACCTTTGAGTACGTCCCAACAAAGGTGTTTAAGTATAAAAGGACACTCAAGGCTCATAAAGAGCAATGACACAGCATTGCTGTTGAATTTCATAGCTTCTAAGTAATTCATCTGATTGATAAACAAACATTTGATGTTACATATTTATTGTAACGAGATCTTTACACACTATATTAAAGAATGAACGTGCAATAAGAGATGCAGTATGCTTCATCTAGTACTAACGACTTAGATTCAATACTTCAACCATTGTATGGTGGAAGTACTATGCACAGTAAATTACCGGTGATAATGCTTTTAATGGTTTCTTTTCTCGGTACAGCAGCTTTTAGAATTAGTGTCCCAGCTGTGGCATTTTATACTAGGCAGGTTCTTGAAGCTTCTGCTTTAGGTGTAGGTCTTTTGACATCATCCTTTTTTGCTGGCAGAGCATTATTTGCTGTTGTAGCTGGTGGTCTTGCTGACAAATATAGAGACAAGATAGCTTACATGGCAGCCATATGCTTTTCATTGAATGCCGTCGTCGTTTATCTTTATGGACTAGTAAATGACATTGTTAGTGTAATACTCATTAGAGCACTTCAGGGAGCCCTAAATGGTATTGCATGGGTATCAGTACAGGTTATACTTGGAAGTAGCGTTAGTTATTCCATTAGAGGTAGAGTATACGCGATATACTTTGCTTTAGGAACACTTGGTAATGTCGCAGCAAATAAACTTTATTCTAGTCTGTCAAACAAGCCATTAAGCTCAATACTAGTAATCTCATCGATTTTATTTCTAGCCACTGCAATACTAATTTTAGTTATAGGTATACTCTTACCTGCTTCATTATACTCAATAAAGCATAAATCAGGAAAAGAGTCCAATGTGTCCGAGGAAAATGAACACATAAAAGCGTCAATAGTGATTGCAATCCCTGTGATACTTATTGTACTCGGAGTTAGTATGTTCAGTTCTATAGTGCGCGGAGATCTCGTTTATATATACATGAACGAGGCTTTCAAGTTGTCCAGAGGTGATACTGCAGATATCATAGCGTTTGCAAGCCTCATTGCTCTTGTCGGTGGATATATATTAAGTTGGATATCTGATAAAGTAAATGACACGCTTGCATTGAGAATAGCCATTAGTATAGGTTTTCTTGGGTCAATTCTAGTTAGCATTAGAGCTTTAATTGGAGTAATAACAGGTTTAGTTCTGTACTATATAGCTAATTCAGCCATAATTTCCATAAGTAGGAGGATAGCAATAACTCACTATAAGCTTGGTGGAACAGTTATGGGTTTAATAAATGCGGCTGGTAACATAGGTAGCGTAACTGGTTCATCAATTGCAGGTCTTATATACGATATTTATGGTCTATTCACATTAAATATATTAGGCGTGACTTTCACGGGTTTCATATCCATCATGTCATTGACAATGGTAGTATCCCTTGTATCTTCTTTTGTTTTCTTGAAGAAATGATCTTCTTACACAATAATGCCGAAAAACTCGCCCTCCAGGGCAGAGGATGTCAACGTTCTAAGGAACAGAAGTTTTCCCTAGTAGATTCTTTATACAGAGCTAGGAAGTTTTACCTCCTTCTTAGAACAAAAATATCAGGAGAGTTTTAGGGAATTAAGGGTCACGTTAACAGAAATAAGAAAAAGCAAGGAATAAAAACCTCAGCTCCTTTTAAAGAACAAAGCCATAGGAGTCCTCCTGGAAGGACAAGGCCTTCGAGCTCCTCTGTTTTGACAAAGTCGATTCAAGCCTCGCCCTTTAGGGCGGGAGGAGGTCAGAAAAACAAGTCAGTAGCCTTTAGCTCTTTTAACTTAATTTTTAACTCTTCATGGGACTTTCAAACAAAAATCGTTATAATTTAATAATGATGTTGTCCAAAGAATGTCCTATAGACTTTAAAAAAGGATAAAGAATATAGAAAGTGCCATGAGAGCTGACCTCCTCCCTGCCGTGAGCGGTGAGGGTTCCCACAGGGAACGCCCTCTGTACGGTCGCCCGTGGTTCATTGGGCACAGTCAGAGGACACTCCCTGTGGCATAATATGACAGAAAGTATCAAAAACTTTATGCGGGCTTTCCTCCCTGCATTAAAGGGCGAGGCTTCCACCCGCAAAGGAGGTGACACTTTTGAGTGAAATATCTTGGGATGAAAACACGTTCTCGAAGTTCGCTTATGTGGATAACGTCACGATTTCTCGCGATGGAAGGTACGTTGCGTATGTACTAACAAAGGTGAACATGCGGAAGAACAAGTACGAGAGGACAATAGTCATAGAAGACATTAATACTAAAGAGAAGAGGTTTATAGAGGACGCATTTATGCCAACTATTTCTCCAAAGGGAGACAAGATAATCTACATCAGAGCAAAGGAGAACGAAAGGAGATCAATTCAAGAGCTATGGCTTGCTGATATAAGGACACTAAGCTCGAAAAAGCTTCTTGAGGCAAAGTCAATAGACAAGATCCTTTGGAATGATGACAACAGAAGGATACTCATAAAAACGAGGAAAAGACTTGAGGACGAGGACCTAATATTTGAACAGGATGTTCCTGTATGGTTTGATAGTTTTGGCTTCTTCAGTGGTGAAAAAACACTCTTTTGGATATATGACACCGAAGGAGAGGAAATTTTAGAGGAAATTGAAGCATACAAGTTCTCTGATGCAATATGGTATGGGAACAAAGTGCTTTATGCAAGCCCTCATAACAACGTTTTGGACTTTAAATTCTACGATATATATTTGCATTCTCAAGGCTCTTCCGAAAAGATTCTCGAGAGAGTGTCTTTCATACCAGTAGACTCCAATGGGAAGCATGTATTGCTTTATGGAAAACCAAAGAAGGTAAAGAGAAGTGAACATGACTTTTTATATCTGTGGGATTTTAGAGAAGTAATCCCTCTTACTGAAAAGTATGGATATGAAAATGCCAATGGCAAGATAACGCAATCTGGTGTAATATACTTTAGTAGCTATAAGGAAGGTAAGATAACCCTTGAAAGGCTAAAGGGGGAAGAACTTGTCAGTATCATTGATGAACCTTGTTGGGTAACATACTTCGACGTGAGCAATAACGACGTGGTAGCTCTTATAAAGGAAAGCGATACAAGACTTCCAGAGGTCTATTTGTGGAAGAATGGAGACGTCATTCAACTTACAGATTACAATGGTCTCATACTGAAGAAGCTTAAAGTAAGACCAATAAGACACTTTAGGTACAAAAGCCTTGACCTTGAGATAGATGGATGGTACATTAAGCCTGACGTAAAAGAAGGTGAGAAGGCTCCGGTCATAGTATTTGTACATGGTGGGCCTAAGGGAATGTACGGTTACAGGTTTAGATATGAAATGCAACTCCTTGCAGACAAGGGCTTCTATATTGTCTTCACGAACCCAAGAGGAAGTAACGGATATAGCGAGGACTTTGCATTAAGAGTCCTTGAAAGGACTGGACTTGAAGATTTTCAGGATATAGTCAATGGCGTAAAGGAGTTCCTAAAGTTGGAACCACAGGCAGATCCAGAACGTATAGGGATTACAGGAATAAGTTATGGAGGTTTCATGACGAATTGGGCACTCACACAAAGTGACATGTTCAAAGCAGGTGTAAGTGAAAACGGTATAAGCTACTGGTTTACAAGCTATGCGTTTTCAGACATAGGTTTATGGTTTGACAGAGAAGTAATAGGGGATAATCCACTTGAAAATGAGAACTACAGGAGACTCAGTCCCATATTCTATGCAAGGAACGTTAAGGCACCAATACTAATAATTCACAGTCTTGAGGACTACAGATGCCCCCTAGATCAGTCAGTAATGTTCTACCACGTACTAAAGGCACTCGGAAAGGAGGCATATATTGCCATATTCAAGAGAGGTGCACATGGACATAGCCTAAGAGGATCACCGAAGCACAGAGCTAAGAGATATAAGCTAATTGTGGAGTTCTTTGTAAGGAAGCTCATAAAAGGTGAAAAGGGGTTCCCTATAGAAGAAATTTTAAGAGAAAAATCCGAGGAAAAGGATTAATCTCCCTCTTTATTATTTTTACGAGTTAAATGTACGTCGTTTCTATTTTCCGGTCTCTAATCCCAAAACATTATAGACAAAGGCTAATATGTCTGCAAGCTCCCTTATTCTGATCCTTGGAGAACTTCCCATATGCCCACTTTCTGTCTCAACTCTCATGTACACAGGAGCTCCTACCTCCTTAAGTCTTGCAACGAATTTAAAGGCATGTCCTGGATGAACACGATCGTCATGAAGACCAGTGTATACAAGAGTGCATGGATACTTCACGTGTTCTTTCACATTGTGATATGGAGAATACTTCAAGAGAAACTCCCTGTCTTTAGGATCGTCAGGATTACCGTACTCTGTTGTCCAGAGATGGCCAATGTAGAGCTTGTGAAATCTCAGCATATCAATTACTGGATATCCTATGAGAGCAACATCCAAGAGTTCCGGATTCTGTGTGAGTACCGCAGAGACAAGAAGGCCACCATTACTTCTTCCCCATGCAACTGTCTTGAATCCGATTTCCTTGAAGTATTTGATTACTGCCTTGAAGTCCTCAAAGACATTTTGCTTGTTCTCTCTCATACCCATTTTATGCCATTCTTCACCGTATTCTTTCCCTCCCCTTAGGTTTGAAACAACGTACACTCCACCATCCTCGAGGAACGGGGCCACATGTCCAAGAAATCTGGGG
>JAGGXY010000010.1:0-4576 GCA_021162855.1 Methanobacteriota archaeon | reverse complement strand
TTATCTTCTTCTCATTGCGAAGTAGGCGCCGACTCCGACGATCACGATCACTGCAATCACGATACCAACGATAGCACCCGTGCTAAGGCCACCAGCAGCAGGCGTTGGGCTCGGTGAAGGACTTGGACTTGATGATGGGGACAGAGCCTGCACGGGCACGTCTATGCTAAGCTTCTCAGAAACCTTTCCTGTAGCATCTACGGCATATATGTCAACGTGCATTCCTAGCCATGCCTCTGGAAACGTATAGGAGAATAACGTTTCACCTATTTCTCCACTTGCTCTTTTGAACACAACTCTATGCTCTTTGCCATTATGCTCGTATATAGCGTAAACCATATACACACCACTAGAGTCATCTGTTGCCTTTACCTGTATTGTAACGGACTTTCCTTCTCTAGGTTTAGATGGTGACATGTAGTAAAGTTCTAGCTGTGGTTTCTCGTTGTCTGTCTTGTCAGAACTATGAATTACTATACCAATAGTATCCCCTGAGGGGATATTTAAGTCTAGGGTCACGAATGGAAGGATATAAGAACCTACTGATAGTGTTCCTTCCTGAACATTAGCATCCTTGGTGGTCTCAACATCCATGATGTTCGTAATGTGGAACGCTGGTAGTCTCACAATACCTTGCAAATTCTCACCTAGAGCGTTTATGAACACATAAGACACAGTGTCCTCTGTACATGTGAGTAGCACACTGAAGGCATAGGGAGCTTTTATTATTGACATGCCATCCATTCCAGAACTCTCTAACATCTTGAATGAGTCGTTAATGGCATCGAACTCCAAGATGTTAAGTCCGTTAAGGGTGTCCTCAGGGTGAGCGTTTATCTGTGACGTCGTAGTCTCTGTGTGGAAGTAGTGTTTTCCGTTCCATATAACGAGGCGATGAGTATGTACGTGCCCTGAAAGGATTACTCTGACATCATAGTTGTCGATAATTCTGAAGAACTCCCTTGATTCATTGGATCCATACCTCGCATAGCTTAGATAAAGGAAATCAGTCCATTTTCTGGTTTCTGTATGAGTTCCATTTGACCAAGTCCACTCGTCAGAATCCCATGAGCCGTTCACCCATCCGTAAAATGGTGGGTCTTGTTTTCCGGGCTTCCACCATTGCCATGCTGTAAAAGGTGGATGATGAACCACTATGATCTTGTACTTGTCTCCTGCCTCACTAAGCACGTTCTCCAACCATTCGAGTTGGTTCATTGTTGGGTATCCTCTATCACCGCCGGAGTCCAGGAATATGATCTCAAATTTGTCTATAGATATATTGTACACAGCGGGGGCTATATATCTCACAAAAACGTTTGGTGGATCGTCATGGTTTCCTTTACCCATGTAAACTGGGAGGTCATTGAGTGTCGTGTATGTAAGTATGTCAAGCCAGAAGCTGTATGCGTCAGCACTTGATGAGAGATCACAAACGTCTCCTGAGACTATAACCATGTCAACGCCCTTGAGAATAGCATATGTAAGTGCAGATATTGTTCCTTCCATATACGTTATGTAGAGGTCGTTGTGTACCCAACCGCCACCGCTTATCGTAAAATGTGTGTCCGATATGTGAGCTATCCTCAATTTGGTCTTCTCGCTTGTTGATATCCATACAGCGTTTGGAATGAGAACCTCGTTCCCATCTTTGAATTTAATGCAAAGGAAGTAAACACCATCAAGTGGCTTAGAGAACTTATCTTGTTCTGGGATGTATATCAACAATGAGTTTTCTGAGTAGCTCACAATTTCAGGAACTATCTCCGGATTATTCGGAGGTGAAAGTAACTTTATTTCTTCAACATCGTTAGGAGAATACTTCTCCGAGAGTTGTATTGAGATTACAGACCCTGGATGGGTATATACTGGCATCCCAGGCGATGGCGAGAGGACAATATCCCTAGGGGCATAGGTTTTTTCGAAGAAGACATAGGCATATACTGTATTACTATTTGTATGCATTGCTACTATAGAGAGGACTACAAAAAACGCTACAAATATGGAAAAGGCCCTCGTACGATCCATAATGATACCTCCAGGAACTAAGTTACGACTCTTAATATATTTCATTAACATTTATATTATAAGGTGTACGAGTGTCCTATTTCATCTTAGTCTCCATCTTATCTTATATCATTGTTTTATCTTGTTTTTTATCATATCTTCTAATGCTTGAGATTGCACGGAAAATAATGTTTGTGAACGTTACAAAATGCCGCTAAGAAAGCCTCGCATTTCAATGCAAGGATGAATTAGGAGAGAGGACTGTTCCATAGCTCGCAACAAGTGAAACGTTTGCCATCTTTTACTTTCCGCAATTTTTAAACACTCTCAGAGCCTATTTCATTGTGGGGCAGTCCCCGACATTGGGATCCTAAGCCCGAATAGGGATCACTAAGCTTGAGAGTGTGAGAAGTCATCGTTCCCCAGAAAGCCCTCCAATGAAGCCAGAGGAGGGAAGGTTAGCTGTTGCAAAAGTTACGGATAACCAGAACGATACTTTATATCACCACCCTACTAAAGCCCACGTTGTCATCATAGTTAAAATCATGACTTAATATAAGCATGACGCTAGAGGTCTGAGTCATTGTTTCTCAGGACATATAACATAAAGCGTTTTTCGGTCACACTATTAGACATGTAAGTCTCATGACAACGAATATGCTAATAGTGACCAATGCCTATTATCTGTTAATGCCTTTGAGCCTACATGAAAACCTCCAAGAAAACGTTAAGATTTACACTAATATCACTTAACATTTGAAAAGTTTTTAGGGGCATTAGCTGAACATAAACTCAGATTTAGGAAGATAAGTTTAATAGATGTTAAGCAAATGATTACATGTTGGGACCTTCTCATAGGGGCGGGGTCTGATAGGCCATTCAAGCCCAGATTTAGCGTAAAGTATATAAAAGAAAAACGGCAATCATTTAATTGGGTGATGGATATGGCTGAGCTAGCTAAGCACGCTGGTAGAGTTACTGTTAAGGAAGAGGACATCAAGCTTGCTGCTGAAGAGCTACGCTAAAGTCCTTTATCCTCTTGGCTTTTACTACCCTATTTTTTCTTTTTTGAGAAATACATTGTTTTAGTATTGCTTGTTACTTTTTCTGACTTCTTAAAACATCGTTAAGTACTTTTTAATCTCCCAATCAGTCACGCTTTTCGAGAACTCCTCATACTCTCTTCTCTTAAGCTCAATATAGTTCTCCACAACCCTACCTAATGTCGCGCGTACCCATGAGCTATTTATCAGTTCATTCAATGCCTCCTCAAAGCTTCTTGGTAGTTTCATTATGTCCTCACGACTGTATGTCGAGCCTGTAATACTTTGAGGAGGATCCTCTTCACGCTCTATCCCGTCAAGTCCTGCAAATACTATCGCAGCTATGGCTAAGTAGGGGTTTATCATAGGATCTGGGTTCCTGACCTCTATACTCTTTTTAGAGGCAGGGATCCTGATCATCGCAGTCCTGTTAGCAAATCCCCATGAGATCGATGAGGGAGCTTCATGAGCACCTAGTCTCTTGTATGAGTTCACTGTTGGATTCGTTATAAGAGCGATTTCCCTTGCATGCTTGAGCACTCCTGCAATGAAGTACTTGCCTGTATCAGTTAATTCCCCATCCTTGTAGAACACGTTCTCCCCTGCGTCGTTTTTAAGATAGAAGTGCATGTGAAGACCACTTCCTGCCTCGTTTGAGAAGGGTTTTGGCATAAATGTCGCTATGAATCCATACTCTCTTGAGATCTTAGAAATTATTATTCTAGAGAGCGTTATCACATCAGCAGCTTTTTTTGCAGTTTTAACAGGTGAGATTTCTATTTCCTGCTGTCCTGGACCGTTTTCATGATGGTGGTATCTAACCCCTATTCCAAGCCTATTCAGAGCAGATACAACCTCAGACCTTAACAACAAGTACGAGTCCTTATCAATACTCAACATGTAATCCGTTATATAACACTTACTTGGTGCTAATACAGTTTCATTGTAGTATTCTTCAGGTATGCAATAGAACTCAAGCTCTGGTCTAATATATAATATGTATCCTAGCTCCTTGAGCTTCTTGTCTACGAGGCTCGTTATTCTCCTCACGTCTGTGTCAAGAGGTTTTCTTGTAACCTTGTCAAGGAGATATGTAAAATAGATATCATATAAGTCTCCAAGCTCATTGTTCATGTTGTATTTTGACTCACCATCGGGAATCGCTATTATGTCCGAGTCCTCAACCCTTGATATCCCAGGAAGGGAAGATCCATCTACGCCTACACCGCCCTTCTCAAACTCCACATAATCACTACTCCCTTCTGGAATATATAAGAAGTGGGCTCCTCCTAGTACATCGATAACAAGGGCAACTTTGTAATGCAAGCGCGTCACCTCCTCTGCAAATATGCAAAAACAAAGGGTCAAATGATGACACATGACTGTTCTCCGTTTTATCTTTTTTATAAATTTGGTAGTATTTGGTAGTGGGTGGTTCTCCGTTCTCTTTTATTAGGAGGGCTTTATTGGGGGTTGGGCTTGTTATTCCTTGAATTAGGTAGTCCTTGCCCTTTTGGGTTTGGCCT
>JAGGXY010000072.1:0-6658 GCA_021162855.1 Methanobacteriota archaeon | reverse complement strand
GTGGTAATCCATGTATGCACCAACGAAAAGCCCTCCAGAGGATTCTTCCTCGTGACCGGTTTCTACACATCCAGATAATGGCATCAACACTAAAATAAAAATGATGAAAGCAGCTATCCTACGCAAGTTCATAGTAACACCTTCACATACGCTTTTGGGATATGTCCTCTAAACATTTTTTCAAATTTTTGCTAATATTTTCTCCTATAAAAATTTTTATGGTTTTACAATTACTTTCAGAGAGGTGTCTGATGAAAACACTTATCTGAAGAGTTTCAATAGGAATTCTGGAATATCCATTTTATCGAGGAGAGTAACTCCCTTAGGATATTTTGCCTTTGTTTTTCCTGCCTTAATCCCCAGTTTAAACTCCCCAGCAATGGCGTCAATTTCGTAGAGGTTCTTATAGTAGTATACCTCCCCAAACTTCCTGTAAATGTGCCCCTGCATGACGTTTTCGTATATTACAGATTCAAATGGCCTAATCCCGAATAAAAACGAGAATATATGCATCAATAAGAGGTCTCTGAAAATACCTTGTGCTCCCTTTTGTAGTAAACTTCTCTCATCTCTTTCATGTACGCGTAGTCCTCTTAGGACATCGAGATATTCTTGGACGAGTTTTTAAGAATACCCTTGAGTTTCCTTGCAATTCCTCTAAAGCTTATCGGAGAGGGCATTTTATTTAATAAAGCCGCAACGACCTCCCTCATGACCGAGGGTTCTTACAGGCCCTTATAACATCCATAGCGTATTTTCTTATAATGTTCTCCAAGGAATTTCCATTTATAGCCTCTAAAAAATCCTCCCGTGATTATGTATTTTTAAAGAGTTTCAAAACCTCTTCGTAGCGAGCTTTATAGTCCTTTATTCTGTGAAGTTCTATGAATTCAGAAAATTTCAGCGGCATGACGTTTACATTTCTTATTTCTCTAGTTTTTGATGAAATTTCACTTAATATCTACGCATTGGATGTTATGAGTGTGATATTAGAAGATTTCATTAGATCGCTATCAATAAGGCCTTTTAAGACGTTCCATGCATCATTTATTGACGAAATTTCATCGATAAATATGTACGCCTCCTTATACCTTTTCAGGTATTCCTCGATTGCTATTCTCATCGACATAGCATCCAAAAGGCCTCGCAGTTCACATAGAGTATATCCGTGGCGTCTACCTTCTCTAAGAGATTTGATATGAGAAGCTTTATTCCAGTAGTCTTTCCGACACACTTAGGGCCAGAGACAACGTTCAAAAAGCGAGGCTCTAAGATAACCTCCATTATCCATGAAGGAGTGACCTTAAAACGGGATTCTCTATGAATGGAAATGTGAGGATCTGGCTTATCATTCCACCACGGATTAAAGATGCTCAACGAATCGACGCTCATGGTTTCAGTATTGTTTTGTAAGTATATAAATCATGAGAATTTTTACTTCTCATGTTATACGACATACCCTAATCACTCCTATTAACGAATATTTACTCTCTTGCAAGATTGCAAAAAGGTCGAAAATGAAAATAAAAAAATAAAAATCAGTTGCCTAATAAGAAATAATAGGTAATTGCTTCGAAACCTTTAAATCTGTAAGGGGGTAGGGGTATGATTAAACTACGCTCACTCTCAACTATTTCGTTTTTGGTAATCCTTTCTATAGCTCTGCTATCACTTGTTTTATTCCCTACAAACTCAAATAATAGCGTTCTGGAGGCTCAAAATCCAGAGGATATTATCTACGATGTTATAATTTATAGAGGCGAGAGTGCTGGCGGCCAAATCTGGTTTGTCGATAAGTATAACTGGGCCTTCACAGTCCCCCTCGAGGAGACTATTGATAAAACCCTCATTAACCACATAAAGCCCGATGACATTATAGGAACGAGCTTTTGCGATGATGCATATGTAAATCTAACGCTTCCCACTGGGACGGAAGTCAAATACATAGCTTATAGCCTTGATTTATACTACGGATTTGGAGAAGATACGCCAAAGATCTGGGCAATAACTACAAAGTATTTTCCGAGAGATAAGGCGCTTTGGCTTGTCATCCATGTTCTCGTTCCTCCACCAGCAAATATCGAAGACTACAGTGTGCCTTCAGTTTTATATTTCAATAAGGCATTAATCCTCTACAAGTACATAAACGAGACACATATAGGGATAGAGATGAGATTTATAGATGCTCATTTCGGAGTAATAGTACCTTTCGACAAGAGCTACAAGAGGTTTAACCTCACGCTAAGCTTCATCGTGAATAAGAGCACATGGGTCGCGGAATACTGGAATGGTGAAGAGTGGGTTCCTGCTGGCATACTTCCCATAGTAGGGCCTGGATTAAACCCCGTGGATCTCATAATGAGGTATAGTAATGGAAAGCTAAGCGACACGCTCACATTGACATATCTCGGCAAAAATTACACATTCAATGCGTTTTCCGGAGAAGCTGTTGGAGAAATGGTGGAGTTCCATGTTCCTCCTTACAGGAGCCTTTCATGGGTAAGGTTCGACTTTGAGACGTTTTATGAGTGTAAAGAAGCGCTTCTGAGTGCTGTTATAGATTACTTACTAAACGGGACTACTGAAAGATTAGAGAATGTTATCGCCGAAAATTATGCCTTCGCAAAATATCAGCCAGAAGGCGGTGGGTACTCTAAGGGCTATGGATGGTGGGCCTTCAAAATGTACGGAACAGGAAGCTCTCCGTGGGTCTATGAAATTACGGAATTGCCTATATATGGCGGAGAGTTCTCTATGGCCTTACCAGTTGACGGTATTCTAGGGCTCCCTGAGGTCCTAAGTAAGGCCACATATGCATTCTTGAATATGGGCGCCGCACTATCTGAAGACAAATTAGAGATTATCCATAACACCACACTTTCTAGCGAAGAGTTGGTAAAAGGGAGTTATATCGCAGTTGCTATCGATAAAAGGCTCACCCAAGGATGTGAATGCTCAGAAAACCTTTCTGAAGACGATGAAAAGAACAATGCAGATCCAAAAATGATGAACAATAACTACGATCCAAAGGGCCTAACTGAAATTGCTGAGAATAATGATACCAAAGAAGTGGCTACAACAAAGGCTAACGAAAATAAATCACAATATGTGATCTTTGGTATCAGCATAGCTCCAATAATAGCCGTTATTATAGCTTCTATAGTTTTGATGCGCAAAACTTAGTAATTTTTGCTTTTTTCTTTTATTTTGAGGCCAAAAAGAAAAGCTTTTATGTGTGTTGAGAGTATTTTGTTTAAAATGACTTTCAGTATCTTCCGAAATATGGGGGCAGGGGGTTATGATAAATCCTCGATTAATTTCTGTTACCCGTTCTTTAATTATCCTCGCGATACTTTTGGTATCCCCTACGCTACCTTTAATTGCGGACAGTAACACTATAAAAAGCCCAAAACTCAGAGGACGCAATCTACGACGTTATAATTTTGCCCGGAGAGGGCGATATTTGGTTCTTCGATGAAAACAACAGCCTTTTCCTGATCCCCCTCCAAGAAGCCATTGATAAAAGCCTCATTAACCCCATGAAACCCGAACATATATTAGCAACGTATCCTTCCGCTAGTGCAGACATAAATCTAACGCTTCCCAACGGGACGGAAGTCAAATACATATCCTGTAGCCTTTACCGATATTATGGCTTCGGAGAAGGCTCGCCGAAAGTTTGGACGATAACTTCAACGTATTTTCCGAGAGATAAGGCGCTTTGGCTTGTCATCCATGTTCTTGTGCCTCCGCCAGAAGACATTGAAAATTACAGCGTCGTATCCATTTTGAACGTTGAGAGAACATTAATCGTATACAGATATATAAACGAGACGCACTTCGGCGTAGATATAAAGCTTTTCGACGCCTACTATCCGGAATGTGCAATGCCATTTGACAAATGTTGCAAGAGGTTTGACATTACGCTAAGCTTCATCGTGAATAAGAGTTCTTGGATCGCAAAGTACTGGAACGGGGAGGAGTGGGTTTCAGCAGGAATGCTCCCAATAGCTGGGCCGGCGTTAGACCTTACGAACATGTTATATAAGCTCTATAAGGCCTATAACGACACGGTGAACTATTACCTTACGCATAGAGACCAGCTGAATATACTGATCAACAAAATAAAGACGGTGCTAGAGAGTGGCAATAATACGAAAATAGGAGAGTTAATGTATAATATAAGTCATGCTCCGATGCCTCAAGAATGGCGTGCCTTTAGAACCACATACTTGGGCCATGAGTATAAATATAACTCGTTTGACGGGAGTGCTGTGGGAGAGATCATTGAAATTTATCGGCCGGCAAATAACCGTCCTTGGTGGGTTAAAACCGATTTTAAAAAGTTCCGTGAGTGTAAAGAAGAACTTCTGAGCGCTGTTATAGATTACTTACTTAATGGGACTACTGAGAAATTAGAAAAGATCATTGTCGAAAATAACGCCTTCGCGGAATATCAGTTATATCACTATGATGGCGGTAAGGGGCGTATGGCATTTGTCTTTCAACTTTATGGTCTGCCTCCATTTGGGACGGATGATCTATTATCTCCCATAGATGGTCTCGTTGGCATTCCTGACATACTAAAAAAGCTAGTTACGCGATACTGCATGTGCCCAGTACATTTTCCATAGATAACGTGAAGATAATCCATAACACAACTCTTGCCAGCATCTCTTCCCTTAATTCAAGAGAGAAGTATCTGGCAGTCGCTATTGATAGGAGGCTCGCAGAGGAGTGGATGCTCACAAGCAACAATTCCTTGGATCCTAGTCGTAGGGTAGGGGTACTACAAAACCTTCTCAGCACGGTTATAAACAAGTATATTCAGGCGCTGTTCAATATCGTAAACGGGGCAGATCCGGAGGAGGCCTTCGCGGAGTTTCAATCATATCTAAAGACTTCTGTTCTCGCAGCTGCTTTCCAATTCGGAGGTGAAAAGAGTAAGGAAATGATGGAATCCCTCATATCAGGTAAAAAGCCTACATCGAGTGAAGGGACTGCTGAGGATAATACTTCCGAGGGTCAAGGTGGCGAGGAGAGTGCTGAGGGCAACACGACAAATGCCTCAGCGGACAATGTAAATATAGGGACGGAAATAATTATAGGCTCTACCATAGGCCTCATAGCTGTGGCTATCGTAGCATTCGTGCTGTGGTCAAGAAGGCATAGATAAGATTGGCCCTTTAAATAATTTTTTATATTTCTTTTTAGAACAAAAACGAAGGGGTCTTTGGTATGGGCAAAGATAAGGGCTCTTCTGCGAAAGACTCCTTGAACGATAAAACTTCAAAGCAATCCCGAATAGGGATGCTTTATTCCCTGGCTTTTTCCGATCCCTCGGCCTTAGAGATAATAGCTATCGTAATCGGAATACTCGCTAGCGTAATAGGGCTATTCTTCATCCTAACAAAGTTTGCATATTCAGCAGGGATTTATGCCTCTCCCCTAACACCGTATAGTGGGGTAAGGGGCTATGTCGCAGGGTTTAATAATCCGCTGCCGATACCTTCTGAAGCGGAGATAAGGGAAAACGCCATAAACTCGTTTCTTCAGATACTAATTGATTCAAAGCTAATGGTTTGGCTGCTGTTTATTGTCTCTTTCTTCATAACTGTGTATCCTATATCAAGAAGGCTACAGGATACTAAGATCTCGGCATAGTCCTAGGATTTCTCGTTGGCCTTGGCATAGACAGACTTGGCCTCTCGGCTATGGGGCTTGTCGGAGTATGTTCAGGCATTATTGTTGGCGGACTCGCATTCCTTGGGCTGGCTATATATAAGAGGTGGATCTCATTATGAGGGCCCGTATGTTCGCGATATTCGTCGCTATACTATTCGTTATTGGATCTCTCGCAGGAGCTCTCACAATAAGGTCTGGATATGGCCTCCCTTCGAGATTCCACGCCATATATAATCTTGAGGCCCTAGAAATTTTAACAGGAGTGGGCAAGGAATTGAGGAAGCCCGTGGTATATGAATGGCCCGTTACAACGCTTCTGAGGCCTGGAGAGACATCTATCAACATAACGCTGCTAAGGTTTAGGGCTGAATGTGGTAAGAATCCCTCTCCCGTAGTCATTACCGTTTTCATCGGCGATGAGCAGTTTACTAGTAACGGCACAACCCTTTCAGCACATGTCAAAAGGGATAGTATGTTTCTGATAGCCAAAATAAGGGTTCTCATTGACAGTAACTGCACTATTTTGCCTGGAACGCCTAGCGTATACGTCGAATTTACTACCCAAGAGTAGGAGGTGGCTCTAATATGGATCGCGAAGAGTTCTTCTACGTTAAAGATCTGGAGGCGAGTTATGGTAAGCTTGTAGCGCTACGGATAGATGAGCTCATGGTTCCAAAGGGAAGGGTCCTTATAATAGGTCCAAACGGTAGTGGTAAGACTACGCTAATAAAAGTCCTTCTAGGCCTCATGAGGCCTAAGAGGGGGCAGGTTCGCATACTAGGCGTAGATCCTCTCAGAGAATCGGAAAAGCTGTATAGGCACCTTACTTATGTCCGAGATAAAGACGAGCTTCCGGAAAACCTAAGGGTAAGAACACTCCTGGACATACTGGCAGAATCCTACGGATCGGAGCAAGTAACTCGAGTTGCTGAGCGACTAGGTCTTTTAGAACATATTAATAAGAGGCTTGGAG
>JAGGXY010000119.1:0-2885 GCA_021162855.1 Methanobacteriota archaeon | reverse complement strand
AGACTTGTGGCCCGCTTGGTGGCTCTGTGCCCATTGCACGCCAAAACGGCGCGCTCACACAGTGCATGGCCGGGCGGGCCAGTATCATATAACAGTGTCATATAATGCATTAATAATTTTTAAACGTCATCCTATCACAGGACTATTTCGTTAAGTAAGTATAATAGTACTCTCGATAATCATGAGGGAGGAATAAAATATTAGATGAGTCGCCTCAATGACGGCAGGATAGCCAGCAGAGGCAGGATAATGCTAATCCCACGTGAGGCTGCCCCAATAACCCGCTGATAAGGATGAAGCGTGGAAGGGGGAAGCCCGCGTGCATACTCCAAGTTTCCCTCATAGCTGAAATATAGCACGCGGGCAACCACGTGTACTAAGAAAATATTTCATTTCTCTTCAGACCTAGGAGTTTTTATAATAACAAAGTCCCTCATTGAAAGCACATATTCCCTAGGCACTAGGAGCATTCCCTCATCATCTGTTCCAAATACTGCCACTATATCTTCAGGAGCTTCGCTATTAAGCCTTATCCCGAGGAACTTTATTATTCCAGTTTGTCTATCCACATATAGTTTTTCCAGAAGCCCTATTGCCCTACCATAATTATTCACAACAAGTTTCCCAAAGAGCTCTTCAAATCTTTCCTCTTCTAAGTTCATACGATCACCATGCTCAGAGCTACACTATTACTAAAAATTCTTCATCACCCTTGTTTATACTATTTTGGCTACAGTTACTTAAAAAAGTTTTTATGAAGAAAGCTTGGCCTCTTCTTATTCAAAAGACAGGATCTGAAGGGATCCCGTCATATATAAAGAGGCCTGCTAGATGTCGCTTGAGGTGTTGGCGTCAGTGTTCTCTTTTCTATAGTCTTACGTACTTGCTCGTAATATCTTTTGACGTCATCTGTGATACTTGGGGATACCTTCTTGAGCGCCGCTTTGAAGTCGTCCATTGTTACCTTAACATCCTTGAGAACTCTTTCACGTTCTTCCTTAGTTTCAGCTTTCTCTAGATCTCCTAAAATCCTACGCAACGCGTTCATGGCAGCTTCACGACATACTGCTTCTATGTCTGCCCCGACATAGTTCTCAGTCATCTCTGCAAGCTTATCAAGATCCACATCATCAGCAAGAGGCATATTCCTAGTGTGAACCTTAAATATAGCCTTCCTGGCTTCTTTGTCAGGAGGTGGCACATAGATTATCTTATCAAATCTTCCTGGTCTCAATAGTGCCTTATCAAGAAGCTCTGGTCTGTTCGTTGCTGCTATCACAACTACGTTCTCAAGGGGTTGCATGCCATCCATCTCAGTGAGCAGCTGGTTCACAATCCTATCAGTAACCTTGTTCACGTCAGTTCCTCTCTCTGGTGCTATTGCATCTATTTCATCAAAGAAAATTATACACGGAGCTGCTTGTCGGGCCTTTCTGAAAATCTCCCTGATGATCCTCTCACTCTCTCCTACCCATTTACTCAAAACCTCTGGACCCTTTACTGAAATGAAGTTCGCATCTGCTTCATTTGCAACAGCCTTAGCAAGAAGCGTCTTACCCGTACCAGGCGGACCATACAAGAGAACACCCTTAGGAGGCTTCATTCCGAGCTTTGTATACGCTTCTGGATACCTGAGTGGAAGCTCTACAGTCTCTCTCAGCTCCCTTTTGACCTCCTCAAGACCTCCAATGTCCTCCCACTTGACTTCCGGAATTCTTATAAGCACCTCTCTAAGAGCGCTTGGCTGTACATACTTTAACGCATTCAGAAAGTCCTTCATGGTCACTTTCATTTCCTCAAGCAACTTAGGGTCTGGACCCTTATCAAGATCCATCTTTGGAAGATATCTACGCAACGCGTTCATGGCAGCTTCACGACATAGCGCTGCAAGGTCTGCACCTACGAATCCATGTGTCATCTCTGCAAGCTTATCAAGATCCACATCATCAGCAAGAGGCATATTCCTAGTGTGTATCTGAAGGATTTCCTTCCTTCCCTCTTTATCTGGAACGCGAACTTCTATCTCCCTGTCAAACCTCCCTGGTCTACGAAGTGCTGGATCTAGAGCATCTGGTCTATTTGTTGCTCCAATTACTATGACGCGTCCCCTTTCTTCTAGACCATCCATCAGTGTTAGAAGCTGGGCTACTACTCTACGCTCAGTCTCCCCCGCAACCTCGTCTCTTTTAGGTGCTATAGCATCTATTTCATCGATAAATATTATAGAAGGTGCATTCCTCTTAGCCTGTTCGAAAACCCTTCTCAAGTTCTCTTCAGATTCTCCATAATACTTCGACATGATTTCTGGACCATTTATGCTGAAGAAAGCTGCATCTGCTTCATTTGCAACAGCCTTAGCAAGAAGCGTCTTACCCGTACCAGGCGGACCATACAAGAGAACACCCTTAGGAGGTTCTATGCCAAGTCTCTCGAAGAGCTCCGGATATTTTAATGGTAGTTCTATCATTTCACGTACTTTTTCTATTACGTCTTTCATACCTCCTATATCGTCATATGTCACTCCCGTAGATGGTCTTGCCTCTGAGAACGGTCTGTCCAGGATCGTCACTTGAGTCTTAGATGTCACTATAACAGATCCTGTAGGTCTTGTCCTGACGACACCAAAGGGTAGAGACATCCAAGCATGTTGGATCTGAATTATCATTCCGGATATTAAGGGCTTATTAAGCATGTACCTGCGTATCTGATCCTTAAACTCAGGGTCAACATAGATCCTTCCGTAGGCCTCCGTGGTGATTGGTGCAAGAACCACTTCCTGAGCCTGCTTTATCTCTGCCTTCTTTACGAGAACTCGATCGTTTATGCCAACCCCTACTGATCTGCGTATCATGGAGTTCATTCTGATTATCTCTTCTCCCTCTTCT
>JAGGXY010000025.1:0-4151 GCA_021162855.1 Methanobacteriota archaeon | reverse complement strand
GAAATATACTCCAATAGTACCTAAGATATGTTAAATAGTGTTCAGTGAGAAAATACACTCTAGTCACAAAGGCATCGATTAAGGAAAGTTTTATATCTCCGATATTATTGAAATGGTTAGGCGCGGATGCTCCCGTGGTGTAGCCCGGCCTAGCATACGGGGCTCTCAACCCCGTGACCCGGGTTCAAATCCCGGCGGGAGCACCAATATTTTATGCCACCGTAGCTCAGCTGGTAGAGCGCCGCCCTGGTAAGGCGGAGGTCCCGGGTTCAAATCCCGGCGGTGGCTCCACTTAGATTCTTTTTAATCAGTTGAATAGGATCTTGTGTTTCGAAAATTTTTATTAAGCACCTCCTTCTTAGGTTATAATGTCCCGCTCGGAGCTAAGATAGCCCCGTGGTGTAGCGGCCTAGCATGCGGGGCTCTGGACCCCGCGACCCCGGTTCGAATCCGGGCGGGGCTACCACTTTTTATTTTAAAATTTATGCTCTCTTTCTTTTAGACACATGGTTTATAACGTCATATGCATTCACATGTTTTACGAGCATTCTTGAATAAATGTTAGGTTATAATCGAAACCTATATAACACATGCAGGATTAAACCTTAATTTAAGTGATCAAGGAGGGAGCAGGATGCTGAAAGCAGGAATCATAGGATACGGTGGATATGTTCCCATGTACAGGATCAAGAATGAAGAAATAGGCAGGGTTTGGGGTAGAAATGAAGGATTTCCTATCGTGGAAAAGTCTGTCCCTGGACTTGATGAGGATTCTACAACGATAGCAATCGAGGCTGCTATTAATGCTCTCAAGAGAGCAAAAATTGACCCAAAAGAAATAAATGCTTTGTTCTTTGGGAGTGAATCAAAAGTTTACGCTGTGAAACCCACTGCAACTATCGTAGCAGAGGCAATAGGAGCTACTCCAGAAATAAACACTGCTGACTTTGAGTTTGCGTGTAAAGCAGGAACAGAAGCTATGAGAGCTGCGCTGAACTATGTAGAAGCTGACCAAGCTAAGTATACAATGGCTATAGGAGCCGATACTGCGCAGGGTGCTCCAGGAGATGAACTTGATTATACTGCCGCGGCTGGTGGAGCAGCATATATATTTGGAAAAGAGAACAAGATAGCATCTATAGAAGGCTGGTTTTCATTCGTCACAGACACTCCAGACTTCTGGAGAAGAGAGGGACAAAAATATCCTAGGCATGGATATAGATTCACAGGCGAACCCGCATATTTTAAGCACGTTGTTTATGCTGGAATAGAGCTCATGTCAAGGCTAGGTCTTAAGCCTTCAGATATAGACTACGTAGTTTTTCACCAACCGAACACGAAGTTTCCAATAAATGCCGCTAAACAAATGGGATTTCCAAAGGAAAAAGTTCTTCCAGGGCTGTTAACGACGTATATTGGAAATACCTATTCTGGTGCAGTTCCTCTAGGGCTTGCAAGAGTATTGGACATAGCAAAGCCTGGGGAGAGGATATTATGTGTATCCTTTGGTAGTGGTGCTGGAAGCGATGCATTCACGATAATCGTTGAGGACCGTATAGAAGAAGTAAGAGGTCTAGCCCCTAAGATTGACGACTACATTAACAGAAAGAAGTACGTGGATTATGCTCTCTACTTAAGATATAGAAGGCTCATAGACAGAGGTTGGATGGAATGAGGGAGGTTGCAATTGTTGGTATAGGACAAATACAAGTTAGCGAGCACTGGGAGAGGCCCCTTAGGGAAATGGCTGTCGATGCTGCTATGAGAGCCGTAATTGACGCTGATAACATTGACTTAAAGGACATAGACCTTCTTATTATTGGCAATATGCTAGGCGAGATAACAGATACCCAAGCACATCTTGGAGCCTTAATTGCAGATCACTTAGGTATTGATGGTGTTGAGGCTTACAGGGTAGAAGCTGCATGTGGCTCGGGTGCAGCAGCATTTAGGACAGCTTATATGGCTGTTGCAGGTGGCTTCTCAGATCTTGCTTTAGTGATAGGAGTTGAACAGCAAACAAATGTCTTCTTTTCTGATATAACACTTGGCCTCGCAATGGCTGCAGATGGAGAATATGAAATACTTCACGGAGCATCATTTCTGGCACTTAATGCGCTTCTTAAGAAACTTTACATGGACACTTACAAGGATGTAACTGAAGAAGAACTTGCTATGTTCCCAGTTATAGCTCATGAAAACGCTGTGAATAACATCTACGCAATGTATAGATACAAGATAAACGTGAGTAAGGTTGTAAACTCACCATATGTTGCGTATCCTATAAGACTTTTCGAGACTGCTCCAATAAGTGATGGTGCTGCTGCTTTAATACTAGCTCCGCTTGAAGAAGCAAAGAAATACACAGACACACCTGTAGTGGTGAAAGCCTCTGAGGTTGCAACTGATAGGATATACCTTGCCAGCAGGGAAGATATGCTACTCCCAAAGGCTATAAAGATGTCCACAGAGAAAGCATTGAAGAGAGCAAAAGTCGAAAGAAAGGACATAGATTTCTTCGAACTCCATGATGCTTATAGTATTATGGCAGCGTTATCCTTAGAGGCTTCTGGGTTCGCAGAGCCTGGAAACGCTCCAAAGATGGCTAGTGAGGGGGCATACCATATAGGTGGAGATTTGCCCATATTAACCATGGGAGGACTTAAGGCTCGTGGTCATCCAGTGGGTGCTACAGGGGTCTATCAAATAGTTGAAAGTGTAATCCAACTAAGAGGGGATGCAGGCAAAAACCAAGTAGACGGTGCTGAAATAGGAATGGCCCAGAACATTGGTGGAGTTGCCACAACCGTTGTGACTACAATACTCGCAAGAGGTGATTGAGAATGCCAATGGTTCCTGAAATTGCAAGAACTTGGAGGATAAGATATCAGAGGTATCGTCTGGAGGGAACAAGATGCAAAAAGTGTGGTAAGATACACTATCCTCCAAGAAGGGTATGCAATAACTGTCATAGCACAGATCTTGAGCCATATAGACTCTCAGGGGAAGGTGAGGTCGTAAGTTACACGATAGTAAACAGAGGAGCAACAGGGTTTAATATCTATACTCCATATATCTATGCAATAGTTAAACTCAAAGAGGGTCTTCTTGTAGAGGGTCAGATGACAGATGTATCACCAGAGGATGTTTATGTGGGAATGCCTGTAGAGGTAGTTATTAGAAGACTTCTTGAGTATGGAAAAGATGGTCTAATAATATACGGGTATAAGTTTAGGCCTAAGATTAAGTGATATTGAGGGTGATTATTATGAACGAAGAAGAACTTGCAAAGAAGATTGCAGGAGAAATAATCATGTCAAGAGATCCAGGGAAAACTATGAGAAAATGGAGAGAAGCATTTAATATAACAATATCTGAAGTGGCATCTAAGATGGGAATATCTCCCTCCGTAATAAGCGATTATGAGTCTGGAAAGACAAAATCTCCTGGTGCGCAATTCATAAGAAGGTATGTCAGTGCCCTTATCGAAATAGACAAAGAAAGAGGCGGGGAAAAGCTACGTGTTTACACAATACTCGAACAGAACGAGGCTATCATAGACATGTATGACTATAAGATACCAGTCAAGGCAAGGGACATAGTGGATGTATTAGAAGCTACAGTGCACGCCTACGAAGAAGGTCTTGATAGAGAAATCCATGGATATACTTTCCTTGATAGTATAAAAGCAATACTGAGCTTTACAGCCTTGGACTACCTAAGGGTCTATGGGCTAAGTACGGATAGGGCTTTGATATTCTCTGGAGTTAAATATGGAAGATCCCCAATGATAGCAATAAGAGCTCACCCGATAAAACCAGCAATGGTCATATATCATCAACCAGAAAAAGTCGATGAGCTAGCAGTAATGCTCGCATACAAAGAAAAAATACCACTTGTAGCAACATATCTCAATGCAAAAGAGGTCATAAACCGGCTAAGAAAACTCGAAAAGGAATAACCAATGTATATGTTAATTTAATTCATTTTTATCCTCATTTTTGCATCTAGGCAGTTCTCAAATGTGCTTCTACTAAAATATTTAAATATTACTCGCATTTATACCTATTTTTGATGCACCATGCCAAAACTATACAAGGTCCCTGAAGTCGCGAGAATACTAAACCCCATCGCATCACCATCCTTCAGTG
>JAGGXY010000064.1:0-10456 GCA_021162855.1 Methanobacteriota archaeon | reverse complement strand
TTGACAAAGTTGATCCAAGCTTCGCCCCTTAGGGCGGAGTAACATTTAAATATCGAACACCCCGAGTATCCTTAATACCCCCATAGGAGAGTCCGCAAGGGGATAGGAGTAACGGAAGTAAGACCACTCCCCGCCCTTAAAGGAACCCTCACCCCTTAGGGCGGGGAGGAGGTCAGATCTAATGGAGCAGAACAATGATAATTTGACTTTTGAGTTGTTCCAAAGAAGGATATAAATCACTAGAATCCAAGCTAGGATATCAAGTCTTATGGGAGCAATCCTTCTGTTGCATTATCATAAGGGAAGGCAACTATTAGCTGAGGCCTTAGACCTTACGAACAATAAGATGATCAATACAAGATATCCACAAAGTGCGTTCGGAGGGTATGTCGATCAATGGGGAGCTATGGCATGCCGTGCAAGTCAGAAAGGATTCCAATAGATTACTTTTTAGAAGGAGATGACTTTTACAGTAGTACTTTATATTTCAAGTCATAACGATCTTAAATTCTTTAATAAAACGCTCTATAATGCTTAGTACTTAAAACATAGACATCATGTGAGTGTCGACAGTAAAAGGATCCTACCCAAGTAATATAAGAAAAAGATACTGCAAAAGAGGTGTGTTTTAAACATGAGCATGAATATAAGAGCTGGGACAGCAAGAGATTATCTGGAAAGCATCTCCAAGGAGATATATTCAGTACTGCCAAAAGATATTCTTAACATTGTCGACCTAGACCTTTTTGGAGCAGAAGTAGTTATATATACACTAAGTCCAGGAAAATTTGCAGATTACTACGACAAGATCAGGGAGCTTGCAAAAAAGCTCAAAAAGCGCATAACAATAAGAACCCCAAACCTAGAAGAAATAGCTAGAAAGAACGCAGAAGAAGCAAAAAGATTTGAGGAAATAATAAACAAAAACAGAAGGCCTCCTAGCGAAGCTGAAAAAGTTATAAAGGAAATAATACCAGAAGAAGCAGGTATAAAGAAAATTGTCTTCGATAAGACAAGTGGAAGAGTATACATAGAAGCAGTAAAGCCAGGAGTAGTCATAGGAAAGGGGCACACGAATAAGATAAAAATACTCAAAGAAACAGGATGGATACCAGAAATAAAGAGATATCCACCGATACCTTCTCCAATAATATGGGAAATCAGAGAGTTCTACATGGATAGAGGCGTCGATGATTTCAGAACAAAGATGCTTAAGAGAATAGCATATAAAATAAACATTCAGAGCACATGGATGATAACAGGCCAGAAAACATGGGTAAGGATAACAGCCCTTGGTGGATACCAAGAAGTAGGTAGGAACTGTCACCTCCTTACGACAAAAGACTCGAGGGTACTTGTGGATTGTGGTATCTCCCTTGGAGCTTCACCTCGTGATATGTTTCCGGAGCTTAAGATTCCTGAGTTCAATCTCGAAGAAATAGATGCTATAGTGCTAACTCACGCCCATCTGGATCATACAGGGGCCCTTCTTTATTTGCTTTCAGGGTACTCCGAACATAAATACGATGGCCCAATATACTGTACAGAGCCTACTAGGGACCTCCTCTACCTTCTACTTGAGGATTACATATCACTGTCCAGAGATCCATTTCCTCAAGCAAGGCCTGAAGAAATACTGAAAAGGGTCATAACTGTAGATTATGGCACCACGCTTGACATAACGCCTGACATCAGGATGACATTTTATAATGCTGGCCACATACTTGGGTCTGCAATGGTGCATTTTCACATAGGTGAAGGATTCTATAACGTTGCGTTCACTGGAGACTTCAAATATGATAAGAAGAGCAGGATCCCAAGGCTTTTGCCACCTGCAGATCCAGCATTTCCGAGGCTTGAGGCCCTTGTAATGGAAGCGACTTACGGAGGTAAAAGAGACACTGCGTCATTCGATGATGCTGTGAACAAGCTTGGAGACATAATAAGAACTGCCTATAGAAAAAGAGGGAAGGTAATAATTCCAGCGTTCGTTGTAGGACGTTCTCAGGATGTCATGTTTGCAATTCGTTATCTCAGGGATAATAAGCTCATTCCAGAGGACATTCCAATATACATAGATGGTTCTATTTGGGAGGCCACGGCAATACATACGTCTTATCCTGAATATCTGAGCAAATACGTTAGGGATCTCATATATGAAGAAGGAGAGAAGATCTTCGACAAGGATGTCTTCATAAACGTTGGAAAGGACAAGAACAAGAGGCTTGATGTCATAAGCGAAAGCGGACCCGCCGTTATAATAACGACATCTGGTATGCTAAACGGAGGACCTGTTCTTGAGTATCTCTACTATCTAGGACGGGACGAGAATAATATCCTCGTGTTTGTAGGTTATCAAGCAGAGGGAACATTAGGAAGGAGAATACAAGATGGCGCTAGGACAATAACAATACCAATTGATGGTAAGCTCACGACAGTTGACCTTAGGCTTGACATTGAGACAGTAGAAGGATTCTCAGGACATGCCTATAGGGATCAGCTTGAGAACTTCCTACTAGATCTAAATGCACGTAGGAACCTAGGTATAAAGCTTCAAAACGTTATAGTCCATCATGGAGAGCCGAAGAAAATAGAAAGTATTGCAAAATGGGTTGAAAGAAACATAAGAGTTAAAAATGTAAGAACTCCAGATAATCTAGAGACTGTACGTCTTATATAAGCAAATCTCTCACAAGAGGTTCAGAGAATCATGAAAGAAGGGAGTAATATCTCTTCTGAAGGGTTCAGGAAAAGACATAGGAAAACCCTAACAATAGTGCTCACAGTTGTTGGGTTGCTTATCGCTGTTTTTCTTATTCATATTATTGGCGTAGAAAATATTGTAAGATCCTTTAGCAGTTATACTTCCTACCAAATAGCACTTTTTGTGACGCTGTATGTCCTTTCTTGGGTATTGAGGGGGCTTAAGTTTTATCTCATCTTAAGAGCTTCAAACATAGATATAAGCGCTCCAAGGTCAGTAGGACTAGCAATACTTGGAGGCTTTGCCAATATATTTGGAACGTTCCAAATAGGAGATGTCACACGCGTAATAGCTGTTAAGTTTCAGGCAAAGAAGGACTTTGGAGTTGCTACGTCTCCTATACTCACGGATATGCTCTCTGGAACGTATGGCCTTATAACTCTTGTACTTACATTTATACTTATTTTTGGCCCCAATGGGACAGGTTTTTGGACAGCATTATGTTTGATATTTCTTGTACTTCTGGCAATAGCAACCGTTGGGGTTTTAAAATATGGACAACAAATTGGGGATTTTCTCTCCTCAAGAAGCTCCAAAAAAGTGCTGTCTTTCTTAGCGAATATTGTCTACACGATGAGAAGAGCCCTTAATAACAAGCTATTTTACATGTCCATTGTCATCTCGTACATCTCTTGGCTTATTGAAGGAATTTCATTCAGCTTTTTAGTACCATCTGTTGATTGGTATAATGCTGTCATAGCAGAGGCTCTTGGTAACATGGTGAAGATTATTCCAGTGACTCCTGGAGGTATTGGTACGTTTGAGGGTATTGTTGCCCTATACCTTTCAAGGTTTGGTCTTGACATCTCTCAAGCGTTCTCCTATGCCCTTTCGTATCATCTAATGACAAAGGTAATACTTGCTATCATAGGGGCTCCTTTGGCTTCAATACTTATACCAAAAGACACAAAGAGCTCCACCTAAGTCTCCATAGAAGATTTATGAAAACAGCAAGCTTTATCAAAGACAAAGAATTGTCCTCTCCTGAGAGAGTAATAATGACAAAATCTTTAAGTTCGAAGTAATTGAAAGGTCTGTAACGTGTCAACCTTTATGAACATCACGGGCATTACACACAGACTCATGCATAAAAATGGTTAATATCATGTAAGGAAAATCACAAGACACAAGATGTCAGGTGATCTTGGGATGATAAAACATGAAGAACTCATTATTCCAGGTCAAGAGCTTGGCACTTTGGAGGAATATCTTCCTGGAGAAAACGTTTATGAAAGAGATGGAAAGCTGTACTCTAAAGTTTTCGGAAAAGTTTCAGTGAAAAACCTTAGGATAAGCGTTCACCCACTTAAGGAGATACCAAGAATCAAAGAAGGAGAGGTCGTCATAGCTACAGTGACTGAAGTAAAAGAAAACGTCGCCATAGTGGAAATACTCGCAATAGAGGGCAAGGCTTATAGAGGAATAGCATCACCTATATACACGGCTGCTATTCCCATATCCCAAATAGCAAACGAATTCATAAAAGACATTCGATTGAAGCTTCGGGCTTCGGACATTGTCAGAGCACGAGTTATAAGCACTCAAAAGGGAATATTCCTCACCATAAAGCCTCCAGACATGGGAGTTATAAATGCGTTTTGTAGTATATGCAGAAGGCCCTTGAGAAGGGTATCCGGTAACACGTTAAGATGTGACCACTGTAACACGAACGAAACTAGAAAGCTTAGTAATCTTTATGGGAAATATTTCATGAGAGGTGATAAGTATGGAAGTGATCCTAGAAAAATCTAACGATGAAAAGCTCATGAAGTTTAGAATTATTGGAGAGGATCACACACTGTTAAATGCCTTAAGAGAAAAATTGCTTTCTTATCCAGAAGTAGAGTACGCATATTACAACCTCTCGCATCCATTGAAGAGCCCCTACTTATTGCTTCCAGACAATGTCAAAGCTCCTATAGATCTCAAGAGCTTACAACAAGAAGCTACATTTGTCTTCAGGGTAAAAGAAGGAAATCCTAAGGAAATACTTAAAAAAGCGGTAAATGAGCTCTTTGAAGAGGCAGAAGAGCTCACGAAGATAGTCGATAGGGTATACAAAGAACATAAGAAGTAGAGATCACTATGCCTCGTAACGACGTGCCTGAACTTGAAAAAAACATAGGAATGGAAGTATATTTAACGGATTATCCAGGCTTTGGGGGAAGGCTTAGATCCTCTCCAGAAGACTTCATAGTTGAAGAGCTATCGTATGATCTTCCCAGAGTTGATGATGGCCCTTTCGTTGCTCTAAGAATAAGAGCCAAGAATTGGGAAACGTTTAGACTTTTTGACAGGATAGCAAGAAAACTTGGCCTAAGAACATCCCAAATACACTTTGCCGGGACAAAAGACAAAAGAGCAATTACAACCCAACTTATAGTAATACCAACGAGAAGGAAATTAGAAAAAGTCGTTGAGACTGTAAAGAGCATAAAAAACGTAGAGGTCCTAGAGGCTTTCAGAACGAACAAACTGATAAGGCTTGGAGATCTTTATGGAAATAGATTTACAATAACAGTAAGAGACGTATCTGAAGACGCAGAGGAATTATTCTATAAGAATAAAGAACAGCTTGATGAATATCATGGCTT
This sequence comes from Methanobacteriota archaeon, assembly GCA_021162855.1. GTDB lineage: Archaea > Thermoplasmatota > B47-G6 > B47-G6 > B47-G6 > B47-G6. Next base: position 5,098 of record JAGGXY010000064.1, on the reverse strand, counting down.
TCCAAATTTTTATGGTGTTCAGAGGTTTGGCAGTATAAGACCTATTTCTCACATCGTTGGAAAGCTTCTTCTTATGAGAAGATTTGAAGAGGCCTTCCTGACACTTGTAGCAAAGCCATACGGCGGAGAAGCACCAGATGTACTGGAAGTCAGAAAATACTTACTTGAAACAAGAGATTACGAAGGAGCTTATCGAATGATGCCCGATAGAATGATCTTTGACAAGAGGATGCTTGAACATCTAGTTAGGCATCCAGGAGATTTTATTGGGGCATTTAGATCCCTTCCAAAACCTTTACGAATCATATACATCTATGCGTACCAGTCCTACATATTTAACAGGATTCTGAGTGAGAGAATACGCAGGGGACTTCCTATAATGGAACCTATAGAAGGAGACATTGTCATACCACTTGTGAGACCTATAACCCTCGAGATGTCTCAAGGAATATACGTTGACAAGTGGAACATAGATAAGATCAGAAAAAAGGTTCTTGAAGGTAAAGCATTTGTCACAGGACTTGTCCCTGGGACAAGTGTCCTGATTGCAAAGGGAGAACAAGGTGAAATTGAAAGGAAAATACTAGAGAAAGAAGGAATTTCCCCAAAGGACTTCGTTGTGCCAAACATGCCAGAACTTACGTCCGAAGGCACAAGAAGAGCTCTTGGTGCTCCAGTGACGTGGATTTCATGGAAGTTCGGGGAGAGGACTGTTACACTCTCCTTTGAGCTATACAAGGGTTGCTACGCCACTTCATTACTGAGAGAGTTCATGAAAACGAAGGATATTAAAGCATATGCTTGATTTTGTTAATCAATAGGTAGTAACGTTCAGTTATTTTGCAATTATATAGTCAATAGCATTTCAGGGGAGGTCTTGGCAATGCCTTCCAAGATATACCTAAGTTGGGCAGAGTTTGAAGAAGCTATTCAATACATTGCATTAAAACTAAGGGAAACAGAGTTCCATCCAGATCTAATAGTTGCGATAGCTAGAGGAGGTCTTATTCCAGGGGTAAGACTCTCGCATATACTGAGAGTTCCTATGAGAAGTATTCATATGACCTTCTATGACGAGCACGATAACAGACTTGAAAGACCTATTCTTTTAATACCCCTACAAACACCACACGAGGTCAAAGGCAAGAAAGTACTTTTAGTAGATGACATAGCAGACACTGGACTAACGTTAAAGAATGCTCTCGAATACCTGAAGTCCTTAGGAGTAAAAGAAGTGAAGATAGCAACGATCGCTTATAAGCCGTCGTCTATAGTAATCCCTGATTTCTATCTATTTACAACGAACAAATGGGTTGTATTTCCATGGGAAAAAGAGCCAATCATATTTGAAAAAGGCATTGTAGATCACCCAAGAGAGCTTTAGTGGTAGATGCCAATGAGGAGAGAATATTCGGATGATATATGGAATAAACTTCAAGCAATTTTTCTGTTTCTTATGAGAGGAAATAAAATACCATCAAAATTTAGAAATCTCGAAAGCAAACCTATAACTGACATGATAAGAGCATTGGGATACGAATATGTACATCTTAAGGAAACGACCTCCACACAAGATGTTGCTAAAGAGCTCTTACGAAGGGGATACACTAAGGCTATAGTTAGAGCCGATATTCAACTTCTTGGAAGAGGAAGATTTGGAAGGACTTGGTATTCACCAGAGGGCGGTCTTTGGATATCAATATTAGATTGTGGAAAAGCGCTCTATCCAAATATAATAATTCCCACTGCGATTGTTGTGTTCTTGAGGACTTTTTATAAAATAGATGCCATGACAAAATGGCCCAATGATGTGTATGTCTATGGGAAAAAACTTGCAGGAATACTTGTGGAATCTCTTTCTTCAGGATCTGAAGTATACCATATATCAGGTGTAGGACTGAATGTTAATAATGACCCTCCCATTGAGAAGGCGATATCACTTAAACAGATAATTGGGAACGATGTGGCACTAGATGTAATATTATTAGGAGTAATTCTGTTTTATGACCTGCTGAAGACCTTAAGAGATCCACTAACGGTATTTAAGCGTCTGTGTGTTTCGTTGGGGAAGCCTATTTTAATAAGATTTATTGATAATCGTGAGGCTGTCGGCAAGCTTATTGATATATATTATGACGGGACGGCACTATTTGAGCTAGATAATGGAAAGAAGATCCTTGTCCATGCATCTGATGTTCTTCATGCATATTTAAGCGCACCACTTAACAACTCGAAAAGCATATAAAATATTTTAAAAAAGTATTTAGGGGAGTCTCAGGGCTGAAGAGGCCATCTAAACAAAGTTATGGTTTAGGATTACTACAACTTAAGATTTGACAAGCAAAAGTTGCATTAATCTAAAGTCCTATCTTCATAAAAGCATGAAGGTGTTGTTTATGATACGTAAGATAAAAATAATCAGTGGTATTGTCACAGGTAAACGCGAGGAACGTTTTATCCATAGGTGGTACGGCCTCCTTAGGGTTGAAGGAAACGGAACAACATACACTCTAAAACTCGCTGGAAACATAGCACAATGGCTAAAGACATCTGAAAAAGTTGAAATAGTGATAGAAGAGAAAGCTTATAGATCCCTAAAAAGAAGAAAACAGAAAATCTTGGAGTTCAATGAATATGAGCTTTATAAAATACTAGATGGCAATGAAAAAATCAAGATATGGCCCTGTTGGTCAAAAGAATACGATATCCCACGTTATAGCCCTGTAACTGGAGAAGAACTATACCGATATCACATAGTGGCAAGAGAGGCTATGTATGAAAGTGATTACGAGGCTATAGCCGAGTTAGAGCAATATCATTATGCTTCTGAGAAGGAGCTTGTAGCTCTATGGAAGTGTGAAAAATGTGGAAACATTATCGAGGCAAACGTGAAGCCTATATGTGAAAAGTGTAAAACAGATGAGCATGTACATATATTAGAGATAAAAGGATCGACACCTGCCTCAAGGTTCTTAGTACTCGAACTCAAGGATAGAAAACCCTATGAACCAAAAATAGTAGCATATGTGCGTGTTGATCCTCCAATACCGTTAATGCACAGAAGGTTGCCGAATGGAGATATAGAATATAACATTCGAGAAAAAGTATTCCCTAGGGAGTGGTTCCATCCAGTCTTTAGTCCAGAACAGAAACTTAAGGAACTTCTGAGAACCCTTATGAGACAAAAGGGGAGAAGAATTGCCAGAAACATCGTCTGGAATGAGGCACGTTGGCAGGCTATTGAAGAAAGTAACACAGCAGCTGCTAGAATAGCAAGGGTAGTAGTGCACCCAGACTACAGATCAGATGGCCTAGGTCAGTTAGCAGTTAAGGCAGCTATAGAGTGGATAAACGAGAGGAGAGTCCCAGAAATGAGGAAAAGAAAGCATCTTGTCGAGACAATTGCTCAAATGGCTAGGTTTAATCCCTTCTTTGAGAAGGTTGGATTTAAATATCTTTGGGAAACAAAATCCGGTAGACCTGTTCTTTATTATCCTTTGACAGATGAAGGAAGGAGATATATTGAGGAATTCCTTGAAAAGGATCCTTACGCAAAGGTTCATAAAGGTAAACTATGCGTACCTACATATGGCCCTGTTGATAAGATCTCATCATCTATAATATTGAAAAACGTCACAAAGGGATACAGTAACCTCTTAAACATAAAGGGATTGAGACCAGAGATAAGAGATGTATTAATAGCATTTGGAGTTAAGAGTAGGGTTATCCAAAGAGAGGTTCTAAGGAACGTTACCCTCACAATAGATCCAGGAGAAATAGTTTGTGTTGTTGGCGTCAGTGGGGCAGGAAAGACTACACTCTTAAGACTCATTGTTGGAGCAATACTGAAACTTAGAGACGAACGATACTTGCCCGATCATGGAATCATAGAGGTTCCCACGAATGCGAGAGTTGGTGTGCTAATTCCCGGAGAGCTTGAGCCTGAATTTGGCAACGAAAGTATTCTAGAACACGTGTACAGAAAGTGCAAGAACATATATATGGCAGTAGAAATCCTCAATAAGTGTGGTCTCTCTGACGCTGTCTTATACAGAGCTCGGTATCAAGAGCTCTCCACTGGACAAAAAGAAAGAGCAAAGATCGCTTCCATACTTGCAGAAAGACCAAATGTTCTCATAATAGATGAACTTGGCTCAAATCTGGATACTCTTACTGCAACAAGAGTTGCGAAGAAACTTGGTGAAATATGCAGAAATGCTGGAATAACAGTGATCGCAGTCACTCATAGAGCAGAGGTCATGAAAGCACTCTCCCCAAACAAGATAATATATGTTGGTTATGGAACATGTTATTATGAAAAGCGTTGCTCCTCCTCCCAGCTATAATTAGCAAAGCTGCTCCCATCCGTATGGCCTTCATCGGGCCTTTGTGGGCTGTTTCGTAGATGGTAAAAAGCGTAAAGTTTGATATCTTCTGTTTTCCGCACTCTTTAAATATTGCTGGGGTAATTCTCACTATAATGTGGCGGTCCCCGATATGTGGGGTAGAGAAGCCGAATGGGAGACCGCTGAAGTCCCTGAAGATGTGGGGCTCGCGTGATCCGAAAGCCAGCCAATGAAGGTTCTTACTCGAGGCTGGAAGGTCAGCCGTTACACAAGTTACGGCTAACCAGAACGGCACGTGGATCCCATACATCTCCCGTTTCTCCTCTTCCTCCCATCAGGTCTTTATCCTCACCCTCACTTGGGAGGGATAGGGCTGTTCCATGACTCACAACAAGTGAAACGTTTGACATCCTTATTTTGTAATTTTTAATATTCTTAAGATTTATTTCATTATGGTGTGGCGATGTGCTCCAAAAGTTGCAGTTAACCAGAACGGCAGTTCTCTATATAAATGCAATACTATAAAACCTATAATGGTAACTAGCCGTTCTGGTTAGCCGTAATTTGTGTAATGGCTGACCTTCTCTCTTATAGTTTTATTGGAGGGTTTTTGGGGAACGGTGACCCCCCACATCCTCAGGACTCTTAGGCGGGTGTTCCAGGAGCCTATAATATCACGAGCTGTCTCGAGACCAGAGTTTTTTCGGGTTTTCGAGGGTAATTCTATCATGCTTCCCCACGATCTCGACAAT